>NZ_QODI01000012.1:0-261985 GCF_009935975.1 Pseudomonas sp. Q1
AGCCGCCCCAACAAGGACGCCGTGGTGTTTCTGAAAGACCGAGGCGTCCGGGTTTGGGGCGGCTGCGCCGCCCAGCGCGGGGCAAGCCCGCTCACTACAGATCATGTGTTCTACAGCCCACCTTGCATTTGATCTTTATCAGGCGTCTGGAACGCCTTTTTCCCACGCCGACCAGTTCTTCAGAATCGCCTGTACCAGCGGGTTACCCGTGCGGTACAGGTTTTCCAGTGCCGGCACGAACCCCCCTTGGTCTGCGTACTTCAACAGGTTGTCCACCTCGCTGTAGCCGGGATAAGGCCGGTCGAAATCGGAGCCCGCACGCACCACGGCCAGCCGCTGGATATCCACCAGGCCTTCGCGACTGGCGCGCAGCAGGGCCTCATAGGTGGAGTTGTCTTCCTGCTGGGTGGTGCAGTATTCGCCTTTATTGTCCGTGAGCAGGCGGGTCCAGACCTCGGCGCGCTCGCTCAGGCGCGTGCCGGAGAACCAGGTGTTACCGGCCAGGGTGTCGCAACGTGTGACCTGTGGCGGTTGGTTGGCCGGGGCGGACGGGTAGTGTTTACGCCAGGCGCTGGATTCCTTGCTTTCGCTCAACTCGACTTTCTGCGACAAGGCAAACGCCTTGGCCTGCAGCTTGGGGTTGAGCTCAAACACTTCGGTCTTGTAGTCCAGCGGTGGTTTCTCGTTCGGCCCCTTGGTATTGATGCCGATGTAACCCGTCGGCCAATCCTTGGGTGCATCGCGCGAATCCAGCTCCCACTGGGTGCCGAATTCCACCAGGTAATGGGCCCAGGCGGCTGTACCGATGGTGCCGTGCTTGGGGTTGATACCGGCAATCCCGGCGATCAGGAAGTAGCTCTGGCGCAGGTCGAACTTGGGCGACAAGGCCAGGGCGAGGGTGGAGGCGGCGGCGTTGGTCTGGCCCATGCCGGTGACCAGCAGGCAAACAGACTGAGTGTTGCAGCGTATCACTGGGTATTCGGCGGAAAGCCCCGGCACGCGGACTTCCTGCTTGAGTTCCAGACGGTCTATCCAGGTCTGCGCCTCAGGCGCGAACATGGTGATCAGCATCACCTTCGGCTTGATCGGCGCAGGCGCATCCGCCAGTACCACATGCGGCAAAAACGCCAGGCCAATGGCCAGCGAGAGACGGGTAAGCACGTTCATCTAAAGCTCCTTGATCAGAATTGGTAACCCACACCGGCGTAATAGCCCCAGCCTTCGGAGCGGGCGCGGAAGTTGCCCTCGCCGAAGTTCAGCTCGCTGCCATCCTCCCAGTTGCCGCCGTTGTGGAAATAACGACCCACCAGGGTGAAGCGCAGATGAGTAAACGAGTACAGCAGCACGTTGGTGGCCACCAACGCGTTGGCGGTGCGCGCCGGGTTGTCCTTGTGCAGGCTTGAGCCGAAATCGTAGTTGGTAAAGCCGATATAGGTCAGCGACGCACCGTTATCGAACGTACTGATCGGCACGATGTACTTCATTTGCGCACGGTAGCCGTCCCACGAATATTCATTGCTGGCGCCATAGTTCTCCCACTGGTAGCGCCCATAAAAGTTGGCCGACAGGTTGACCCGCGAATGGGTGTCGATGTCGGTGCCCAGGCCGCTGTACAGGGTGTTGGCACGGTTGGACTTATTGCTGCCGTGGTCATAGATCCAGTCAAACGCGACGTACCATTCCTTGAACGGGCCGACGGCCAGGCTGCGACCTGCCAGGTAGTCGATGGAGATCCGCGGCTCGTGCTCCATGAACACGGGCGAGCCATGGTCCCACGCGCCTTTGTCATTACTGTTACCGATGCCGAGAATCTTCGGCACGTCGATATAGCCATACAGCTCGAACGGGCCCTTGCGGCCGAAGTACTCGTATTCCAGGTAGATGTCATCTTGCGGCTTGGGGCCGAAGCTGATGTCTTTGCTGCCGATCAGCGTCAGGTCCTGGTTGAACCAGTCCGACAGGTACACGCCTTTTTTTGCGGGGCTGGCATCAGGGCCCTTGGTTTCTGGACTGAGCGTTTCGCCCTGTGCTGAGTCATCGACCGGTGTTGGCTGCGCCAAAATGGGTGCGCTGAGTACTCCCGTAACGGCGGCCAGTACCAAGGAAACACCAAAGCAAGCATGACGCCTTGAAGTGGAGTGCATTGAAAATCCCTATTCGTACGCGGTTTGAACCCGATTGCTCGGGGTAAGGTGAACTGGGTTGCCCAGTTCATTTCGCAAACGTTTGCACGCGGCGTACCAACTTTGCTCAAAGGGTTGAGCAATATGAAAAAAACCTGAATTAACTGGCCTTTTGATCAAAAATGACTGGGTGTCATTTTTACGGGATAACCCAAGGAGTTCCTTGATGTTCGAACGCTATCTCCAATCCTGGAACCTGAGTGCCGACGGCGAGCCTATCGTGACGCCCGGCAGCCACTTGCTGCCCGTGCGCTGGCAAGGCTGCCCGGCGATGTTGAAAATTGCCCATACCTCGGAAGAAAAGCTCGGTGGGCGGTTGATGAGCTGGTGGGCAGGCGACGGCGCCGCGCAGGTGTACGCCCATGATGACGATGCGTTGTTGATGGAGCGTGCCACCGGCCCGGGTTCCTTGATGCGTATGGCGCTCACGGGGCAGGATGACGAAGCCAGTCGGATTGCCTGCGCGACGGTTGCCAGACTGCACGCGCCGCGTCCATCGCCACCGCAAGGGTTACTGACCCTGGACGTCTGGTTTCAGTCTTTGTGGAATGCGGCTGAGGATGAGGGCGGCAGGTTGCTCGACTGCGCAGCGACGGCGCGTGCGTTGCTGGCGGCGCAACAGGACATCGTGGTGCTGCATGGTGATGTCCATCACGACAATATTCTCGACTTCGGTGCGCGGGGTTGGCTGGCGATCGACCCAAAGCGGGTGATGGGCGAGCGCGGTTACGACTACGCCAATCTGATCTGTAACCCGGATTTGCCTACCTGTAACGACCCGGTACGTTTCATCCGCCAGGTTGACGTGATTGCACAAATGGCCGGCCTCGCACGCCCACGCCTGCTGCAATGGGTAGTGGCGCATGCCGGATTATCGGCAGCCTGGTTTCTTGAGGACGGAGAACGCCAGCGCGCAGAAATCAATCTTGAGGTCGTCTACTTGGCACAAAGCGCGTTGGCCCGGTAACCGACGCTACAGGCCAGTGCGGTTGAACCATCGCATCGCCGTTTCACGGCGATATTCACTCGGCGTCAGATTCATCTCGATCCGAAAGTGCCGGTTGAAGTTGGACAAGTTGGCGTAGCCCACTTCAAAGCAGATAGCCGCCACCGACATCTCGCTTTGCAGTAACAACCGGCAGGCGCGCTGCACGCGGAACTTGCGCATCAGCTCGATAAAACCATGGCCGGTGTTGCGCTTGAAGAACCTCGAGAAGCCCGCTTCGCTCATCTCCAGTTGCCGGGCGATCACCGACAGGCGCACGTCGCCGGTGAGTTCCCGGATCAGGTAGTCGAAGGCCTGGTTGATGCGTTCGGCACTGCGCGCATCCAGCGTGGGGGCGTAGCAGGGGCTGGCCAGTGTCTGAACCTGCTGCTGTGGTGCGTTTTTCAGGGTGTCGAGCAGTTGCAGGAACAGGATCAGCCGTTGCAGGCCCTGGGCATGACCGATGGCCTCGATCAACTGTGCCGCCTGCGTGGCCGTGCTGCCGCTGAATGCCAGGCCGCGCCGCGCCTGTTCGAACAAGGGGCGCAAATCGCCCAGCTCCGGCAGGTTTTTACGCAAGGCGAGGAGGGCGGCGCCGTCAAATTGCAGCACCACGTCGCGCCCCTTCAGGTATTCGCCGGGGGCAAGGTCGCCGATCCAGTCGTGAGGCAGGTCCGGGCCGATCAGCGCAACATGCCCGGCGTTGAAAGCGCCGATGTAATCCCCGGCAACCAGTTTGCCGCTGCCTTGGCGGATCAGGTGTATTTCGAACTCGGGATGGTGGTTCCAGCGCGCCAGGTCGTAAGGGTAGTCATGTTCGAACCAGCGAAAGCAGCGGTCCGGTTCAGGCAGGATCACTTCAAGTTCGGCGGGGCGATGCTCGAACAGTTCGGCGCGGCTGACGGGCATGCTCATGCCTCTTTTCAAGTAAGGGAACGCCTCAAAATACGCGCACCGGCAGCCTCTGCGCTACCCAGGGTTTCGCCCTGAGCCGATACTTTTTTGATTTTGGCGACGAGGTTAAAAAAGTATCAGTCGAGCATTCGCCATGTGTTTGAGCGGGTTTGGTCAAGCTGCTGTAATCGGCCCTCAACTCCAAAAACACGCTATGACCCCCGAGGGACCACGCTCATGAAACGACTGCAAGGTAAAAGTGCGCTGATCACCGGATCGGCACGCGGTATCGGCCGCGCCTTTGCCCAGGCCTATATTGCCGAAGGGGCTAGCGTCGCGATCGCCGACATCAACCTGCAACGTGCCCAGGCCACAGCGCTCGAGTTGGGCCCACAGGCTTACGCGGTGGCGATGGACGTCACCGACCAGGCCTCTATCGATGCGGCGATTGCCGCCGTGGTCGCCCATGCCGGCAAGCTCGACATCCTGATCAACAACGCGGCGCTGTTCGACCTGGAGCCGATTGTCGAGATCACCCGCGACAGCTATGAGCGGCTGTTCTCGATCAACGTCGCCGGCACGCTGTTCACGTTGCAAGCCGCCGCACGGCAGATGATCAACCAGGGCCATGGCGGCAAGATCATCAACATGGCCAGTCAGGCGGGGCGGCGTGGCGAGCCGTTGGTGGCGATCTATTGTGCGACCAAGGCGGCGGTGATCAGCCTCACGCAGTCGGCGGGCTTGAACCTGATCAAGCACGGTATCAACGTCAACGCCATCGCCCCGGGGGTGGTAGACGGTGAGCACTGGGACGGGGTGGATGCGCTGTTCGCCCGACATGAAGGGCTGGCACCCGGCGAGAAGAAGAGGCGGGTAGGCGCCGAAGTGCCGTTCGGGCGCATGGGCACGGCGCAGGACCTGACCGGAATGGCGATCTTCCTGGCCTCGCAGGACGCCGACTATGTGGTTGCGCAAACCTACAACGTCGACGGTGGCAACTGGATGAGCTGACCGCGTTTATTCAGCAAAGCTGCGATCAAAGAAATACACCGCTCCAGGCTTCAGGTTCTGCACGGTCGCCTGGGGCCTGCCGCCTTCGCCGTGCTTCTTGCGCCCGGTTTCACGCAGATATCCCGCCTCGGTCAGCTTCAACAGACGCTGACGAATACTGGTCTTCAACACCGGCCGCGCCAGCACCAGCGAAAAAATCGTGGTCGCTTCCGGCGCACTGAATTCATTCCCTAGGAACAGCAACGGCAAGCTGCTGTACAGCGACTTGGAAAACAGCCGCTCCTGGACTGCCGCGACGATCAGGTTATGGTCGAACGGTAGCTTGATGCTGCCATTTGCCAGCGCATTCAGTGAAAACCAGCCCTGGTGTTCAGCCAGCGTCACCTCTTGCGCAACGATCGCCAGGTAGAAGGTGGACGACGACCAGCAACGCGGGTCGCGAAACGCGTCGCCCACGGTGCCGACCTGCTCGCACCAGGCCAGGTCCACGCCGACTTTGGCGCTCACCCGCAAACGCTCCACCGCATCCTTGAGGCTCAAGTCTTGCACGTCGCCGTTGACCACCACCCCGGGCAGCGCCCAATGCCCGGCGAAGGGTTCAGCGTCGCGCTTATTGAGCAGCAGCTTCAATTCGCCGGAGGCGCGGCAGTAGAACAGCGCGCAGAGGTCGACGGTGTGCAGGTAAGGGCTAAGTGGCATGGGAAATCCTTCGCAACAGCAGTGGCGCACAGTCTAACCAATCGAACAGATATGTCATGTACTGGTTCCAGCATAGATAAACAAATGTTTCTTGCAATGAAAGTACATGACGTGTACTTTTGTTTCCAGGCCACAGGAGAACCACCATGACCCTCGCGAAAACCGCCCTCGCTTCATTTGATGTCGATGCCCAGAAGAGCTTCACGCCACTGTGCCCCAACGAGCTGCCGGTGGCGGGTGGTGACCAGATCGGCGCCGAGCTCAACTACATGGCCAGCCTCGTTGGCCACCGTGTGGGCAGCAAGGACGCTCACACCCCGCACGCACCGTGGGTGGTGACCGAGGCCAGCGCGATGTTGCAACCCACCGGCCTGCCTCACGCCGACCTCACCTGGGTCAGCCACTGCGTGCCGGGTACCGAGGGTTTTACGCTGCTCGATGAACTGCCCGCCCCGTATGACTACGACTACTTCGTCTGGAAGGGCGTCGAACCCGATCTGCACCCTTACGGTGCCTGCTATCACGACCTGCACGACAAGCTTTCCACCGGTGTGATCGAGTATTTGAAGGCTCAGGGCGTCGTGCGGGTGATCGTCGGCGGCCTGGCCCTGGACTACTGCGTCAAGACCACCGCGCTGCAATTGCTCAAGGCCGGCCTGGAGGTCGTCCTGCACCTGCCGGCCTGCCGGGGGATCAGCGAGGAGGGCAGCGTGCAGGCCGTCAATGAATTGCTCAAGGCCGGTGCCGTCATCAGCAGCACCCGCGAAGAACTGGCAGTACACGCCACGCGTTAAGGAGACTCACCATGGAAAGTGCCTACAACCACGAAACGCCGGTGATCCAGGGCTTGCTCGACACCGACTACTACACCTTCACCATGATGCAGGCCGTATTGCATCAGTACCCCAACGTCGATGTGGAATACAACTTCATCGTGCGCTCCAAGGAGAAGCTCGGCCACTTGATCCCGCAACTGCGCGCTGAACTTGAGAACATGGCCGGCTTGCAGGCCCGTGAAGGCGAACTGCGCTTTCTGTTCAACCCGCGTTTTCGCGAATACCTCACGCCGGATTACGAACGCTTTCTCGGCCTGTTCCGTTTCAACCTGCGCTATATCCACGTCAGCGAAGTCGACGGCCAACTGAATATCCGGGTTATCGGCCCGATGCTGCACTGCATCATGTTCGAACAACCGGTCTTGGCGCTGGTCAGCGAACTGCGCAACCGTGACAAATACCCCGACGTCACCTTGGAAGACGTCACCCGCAAGCTCTACCAGAAGTTCGACTGGCTGGAGAAAAACCTCAGCCGCGAGGAGTTGGCCGACTTGCGCGTGTCTGACTTCTCCACCCGTCGGCGCCTGTCGTTCAAGGCCCAGCGCGAAGTGGTGGACATCATGCGCCGCGACTTTCCCGGCCAGTTCGTCGGCACCAGCAACGCGCACCTGGCCTACGAATTCGACCTGCCGTTGATCGGCACCATGGCTCACCAATGGCTGATGGTGCACCAGCAACTGGGGCGCCTGCGCGAGAGCCAGAACGCCGCACTGGAGCACTGGGTGGGTGAGTACCGTGGCCGCCTGGGGATCGCCCTGACCGATACGATCAGCACCGATTTCTTCCTCAAGGATTTCGATCTGTATTTCGCCAAGCTCTATGACGGCCTGCGCCAGGACTCCGGCGACCCCATCGCCTGGGCCGACAAGGTGCTGGCCCGCTACAAACAGTTGGGCATCGACCCGATGACCAAGGACCTGATGTTCTCCGATGGCTTGAACTTCGAGAAATGCCTGCCGATCCTGCGGCACGTGCGCGGCAAGGCCAAGTTCGGTTTTGGCATGGGCACCAGCCTGGCCTGCGATGTGGACGGTGTGCAACCGCTGAGCATCGTGATGAAGCTGGTGCGGGTGCACGGCGAGCCGGTGGTGAAGTTCTCGGATGATCCGATCAAGAACGTCTGCGAAGACGCCTCGTTCTTGCAGTATGCGGCACAGGTATTCAACGTCGGCAGCGTGGAGGTGTGACATGCAAACCCAGCAACGTATCGCTCAGGAACTGAACATCGACCGCTCGCTGGCCCAGGGCGGCGAGCCCCGCGAGATCCAGCGGCGTATCGACTTCATCAAGTCCACGTTGCACCAGTCTGGTTGCACGGCGTTGGTGCTGGGCATCAGCGGCGGCGTCGACTCACTGACCGCCGGGCGCCTCTGCCAACTGGCCGTCGAGCAACTGCGCGCCGAAGCGTATGCCGCAAGCTTTATCGCCATGCGCCTGCCCTACAAGACCCAGGCCGACGAAGGCGACGCCCAGGCGTCCCTGGACTTCATCGCCCCGGACCAGATCGAAACGCTCAACATTGCCGCCACTGTCGATGGCTTGATGGCCAGCCTGCGCGCCGCGGAGGCCAGCGCTAGCCATGTCGATTTCATCAAGGGCAACGTCAAGGCCCGGGCACGCATGGTCGCCCAATACGCGGTGGCCAACCTGCACAACGGTTTGGTGGTGGGCACCGACCATGGCGCGGAAGCGTTGATGGGCTTCTTCACCAAGTTCGGTGACGGCGCCTGTGACCTCGCACCGCTGTCGGGCCTGACCAAGACCCAGGTACGGCTGCTGGCCAGCGCCCTCGGCGCACCGGGCAACCTGGTGCACAAACACCCCACCGCCGACCTGGAAGAGCTGGCCCCGGGCAAGCTCGATGAGCACGCCTATGGCTGTTCTTACGCCGAGATCGATGCCTACCTGATGGGCGAACCGGTGACTGAACGGGTGCGGGCAATCGTCGAGAAGGCGTACCGCCAGACAGCGCACAAGCGTGCGCTGCCGATAGCGCCTGTCTGATCAACGCTCGATCGACCGACTCCAGCGCGCGTTCCACTCTGGCCGCGCCTGGTTGACCTGGTCCCAATCAATCGAAATTGCGCTCTGCAAGTAACCCTGCATGGCCTCCACCCGGCCACGGGTCTTGTCGGTGGTCGGGGTGGTCGGGTTCGACGGAATCTGGTCACCTTCTTCCAGTGCTGGCGCCTGGGCTTCGGCGGTCAGCAAAAACGCCGCGAGTTTCTGCGCCAGTTCCGGCTGGTCATTGCGCGCAATCACGCACTCGGCCACGTTCAGCACCACCGCACCTTCCTTGGGCTGGGCATATTCCATCGGGATGCCGAGCAGTTTCTGAGTGGTGACCTGGGTCGGTGTGAGCGGGAAGATGGCGGCTTCGTCGGTTTGCACCATTTCGGATATTTTTGCGGAGCTGGCGATGTACTCCAGCACATTCGGGCCGATGGTGCTTGGCCAGGCCTTGAAGCCGGGCTCCACGTTGGTCTCGTCGCCGCCCTGGATGCGGTTGAACATCAAGAAGCCATGCAGGCCGAAAGTGGAGGAGGCCAGCGACTGGAACACCACTTTGTCCTTGAAGCGCGGGTCGGCCAGGTCCATCCACGAGGTGGGCGCCGCCCAGCCTTTTTCCTTGAACATCTTGGCGTTGTAGCCAAGGCCGGTCACGCCGAGCGTGACGGCCACGGCTTGATCCTTGATCTTCGCCTTGGCGGGGATCTGCTCCAGGGTCGGATTGGGCGTGAGCTTGTCGCACAGGCCCATGGAGATGGCGCGGTACATGATGCCGTCATCAAGGAACATCACGTGCATCTGCGGGTTGTCTTTGTTGGCCTGGACCTTGGCGAGGATGTCCGACGACGTGCCGGGCACGATCACCACCTTGACGTTATTGGCTTTTTCGAAGGCGGGCAGCACCTTGTCGGCGTACACCCGCTCCATGGTGCCGCCGTTCATGCCCAGGTACAGCGTGGGCGCCGCCTGGGCGGTGCAAGCAAGTGTGGCGAGGGACAAGCAGGACAGTGCAATACGTAGGCTCATGGATGTTTTTCCTCTCAGGCTTGGAAACGACGAATGGAAAACGCTGCAATGGGTTGGCGGCTGGCGCCTGTGCAGACCAGGTCCGCCAGGGCTTCACCGACCGCCGGGCCAAGCTGGAACCCGGCGCCGGCAAAGCCGAAACCGTGGAGCAGGCCGGGTTGGGTGCTGCTGGGACCGATCACCGGTTCATGATCGGGGAGGTAGCCTTCGGTGCCGCTCCAGGTACGGATCGCCTGCGCGCCCTGGAGGAACGGGTACAGCTCAGTGGCGTTGCGCAAGATCTCCAGCACGGCCGCTTGCCCTGGGCGCGCCGTCAGCGGGCCCAGGGCGAAGCCGCGGCCGCCGCCCAGGATGCAATTGCCCCGGGCGACCTGGCGCGCGTAAATCCCACCGCCTTCAACGCCGGTACTCACCGTCATCACCACCGGCAGCGGTTCGGTCACCAGCATCGCCGGGTGCGCCGAAGTGATGGGCACCGGCTCGCCAAACTGTGCGGCGACGGTGCCGGCCCACGCGCCGGCACAGTTCAGCAGCCAGGGTGCGTGTAAGTGCAGGCCGTTGGCACAGCGCACCTGGAAACACGCTCCGTCGTGCTCAATGCCAATCACTTCGGCCTGCTCAAAGATCGTTGCGCCCAGGCGTTGCGCGGCACGGGCGAAGGCCGGCGACACCAGGCGCGGGTTGGCATGGCCGTCCTCGGGGCACAGCGAAGCACCGACCGCGATGTCGCCCACCCAAGGGAACCTGGCGCGCAGCTGCGCGTGATCGAGCAGTTGCAAGCCCAGGCCGAATCCTTGCGTCTGGTCTGCGTAAGCCTGCAACGCGGCAAAATCCGCGTGACTGCGCGCCAACTTCAGATGCCCGGAGCGCACGTACTCGCCATCGATACCGATCAACCCCGGCAGGTCGGCCCAGAGCTGATGGGCACGTTGCGACAACGGCAGTTGATGCAATGGCCGACCCTGACGCCGCACGCCGCCATAGTTGACGCCGCTGGAATGGGAGCCGCAAAAGTCCCGTTCCAGCAGCGCCACGCGCTGGCCGCGCTGCGCGAGCATCAGGGCCGCCGATGCGCCAACAATGCCACCCCCCAGCACAATGACGTCGATCATGGTTGCACCTGCACGCCAAATGGCAGCGGCTTGATCGGTGCCTGGCCGCGCAGCCGCCCGACCTGCTCAATGCCTCGGCCACTGTGCTCGGCAATGATTTCCGCCGCCGCCAAACCGCACATGCGGCCCTGGCAGCGGCCCATGCCGACGCGGCAATGGGCCTTGACCCGGTTGATCTCCCAGTGGCCTTCGTCGACCACCGCGCGCACATCGCCCACGCGGACTTCCTCGCAACGGCACAGGATCAACGCATCGGGCGCCTCGGCTGCCCACTGCTGCGGGAAGGGGAAGGCGGTTTCCAGGCCCTGACGAAAGCGCTGGATGCCCGCCAACTGCTGCTCCAGCCAGGCGGCGCGACGCTGATCAATGGTGATAGCCAAATCATCCAGCAGCGCCAAGGCTGCCCGCTCACCGGCCATGTGGGCAGCCTCCGCGCCCATGATGCCGGCGCCGTCGCCGGCCAGGTACACCGCGTCGGCACTGCTGCGCCCGGCGCTGTCGCGTTGCGGCAACCAGGCACGATTCAGGGCGTTCCAGGAAAATTCGCAGCCGAGCAGGTCCGCCAGCTGGGTTTCGCTGCGCAACGCATGGGCGAAGGCCACCGCATCACAGGCCAGGCTCTGTTCAGCCCAACGGATGGCGCTGACCCGTTGTTCACCGTCAATCTGCTTGAGCGTCACCCCCTGATGTACGGGAACCCCATGGGCCGTGAGCCAGGCGCGGTAGTACAAGCCCTTGGCCAGGGTCAGCGGTTGCCCGAGCAACGCCGGCAATGCCCGGCATTGAGCGCTGAAGGGCGCGCTGTCGAGCACCGCCACCACGTTGGCCCCGGCCTTGGCGTATTGATACGCCACCAGATACAGCAACGGCCCGCTGCCGCAAAACGCCACGCGCTCACCGATGGCACAGCCTTGAAACTTCAAGGCGATTTGCGCAGCGCCAAGGCTGTACACCCCAGGCAGGGTCCAGCCCGGCACCGGCAGGATACGATCGGTGGCGCCGGTGGCAACGATGATGCGTGAGTACGCAAGGCTTTCGGCACGGCCGTGATGGAGCAGGTCCAGGCGACCGCCTTCGGCATTCCACACCAGGGTTTCGGGCCGGTAGTCGAGCAACGGCGCCAATTCATCCATCGTGCGGTGTACCGCCTCAGCCTTGCCCGCTTCAAAACCGTAAAGCTGCTTGGCCGAACGCTGGAAGTTCGCCGGTTGCCGCCGATAAATCTGCCCGCCGCCGCGCAGGCTTTCATCGATCAGGCACGGTTTGATGCCATGTTCGAGCAGGGTACGCGCCGCACTGATCCCCGCCGGGCCTGCGCCCACAATCACCACCGGCTTCATGCTTGGCGCCCCGGGTCGCGGCTGATGGCCTGGCCCTCTTCCAGGAGCGTCGAGCAGGCCCGTACGCGCCGCCCGTCCTCCAGCCGTACCCAGCAATCCTGGCAGGCGCCCATCAGGCAGAACCCGGCGCGGCGCTCGGCGCTGAAATCGCTGCCTCGCAGGTGATCGGCGCAGGTCAGGATGGCCGTGAGCAGGGTGTCGCCCAGCAGCCCCGTGGCCGGTTGCCCGTCCAGGGTAAAGGCCAGGGCAGGGCGCGTGGTTTCGGCCAATCGCTTGAACAGCGCCATCAGTGTTTCCCCACCAGGACGCGGTCCAGGCCGTAGACCCGGTCCAGTACAATCATGGTGGCCGCTGTCAACCCGATCACCAGCGCCGACACCGCCGCCATCATGGGGTCGATGGATTCGGTGGCGTAGACGTACATGCGCACCGGCAGCGTTTGCGTGGCCGGTGAGCTGACGAAGATCGACAGCGTCACTTCATCGAAACTGTTGATGAATGCCAGCAGCCAGCCGCCGGCCACGCCGGGCAGGATCATCGGCAGGGTGATCTGGCGAAACAGCGTAAAGCGCCCGGCACCGAGGGATTCGGCCGCTTGCTCGGCACTGCGGTCAATACCGATGGCGGCCGCCAATACCAGGCGCAGCACATACGGCGTGATGATCACCACGTGCGCCAGCATCAGCCAGGTGAAGCTGCCGTTGACGCCCATCAGCGCAAACAGACGCAGCATCGCCACCCCCAGCACCAGGTGCGGGATGATGATCGGCGACAGGAACAAGGCACTGCAAAAATTGCGTCCGGGGAACTGATAGCGGCTGATGGCCAAGGCGGCGGGCACCGCAATCAGCGTGGCCAGGCTTGCCGCCGTGAAGGCCAGGACCAGGCTGTTATAGAACGCCTGGATAAAGTCCGCGCGCTCGAACACCGCACGAAACCAACGCAGGGAAAACCCCGATGTGGGCAGGCTCAAGGTGTTTTCCGGGGTGAAGGCCACCAGGCACACCACCACCAGCGGCGCCATCATGAACAGCACCACCAGGCCGTGAAAACCCAGGGCCAAAGGACCGTTTCTGGACATGCGCTTAAACCCCCAGGGACTTTTTGTAGCGGCTTTCGACCATGCGGTTCCAGCTCAGCATGATCAGCAGGTTGACCAGCAGCAGCACCACCGCGATGGTCGCGCCCATGGGCCAGTTGAGTTCCGAGAGGTACTGGTCGTACACCACGGTGGCGACCATTTTCAGGCGCCGCCCGCCCAGCAGGCCGGGAATGGCGAATGAGCTGGCGGCCAGGCCGAATACGATCAAGGTGCCGGACAACACGCCGGGCATCACCTGCGGCAAGACGATCTTGCGCATCACCGTGGCCTGGCTTGCGCCCAACGAAAGCGCCGCCTGTTCAGCCGACGGGTCGAGTTTTTGCAGTGAGGTCCACACCGGAATGATCATGAACGGCAGCATCACGTGCACCAGCGCGATGATCACGGCAAATGGCGTGTACAACAGCTTCATCGGGCGCCCGCCGAGGGCCTGGATCACTTGATTGACCAAGCCGTCGGCGCCCAGCAGCAAGCTCCAGCCGAAGGCGCGCACCACCACCGAGATCAACAGCGGGGTGAGGATCAGGATCAGGAAAATCGAGCGCCACGGGGTGCCCATGCGGCTGAGGATGTAGGCCTCGGGCACGCCGATGACCACGCACAGCAAGGTCACCAAGGCGCTGATCCAGAAGGTGCGCCAGAAGATTTCGTAGAAATACGCATCGCGCAGCAAAGACAGGTAATGGGCGAAGGTCCACTCATCGGCCTTCACGCCGACCTGATAGTCGAACACGTTGAACGACAGCACCAAGGTCAAGCCCAGCGGCAGCAGCAACAGCCCGGTAAACAGGGCCAGGGCCGGCAACGACAATAAGTAGCCCCGACTCATGGGCACACCTCATCCGCCGCCAAGACGCGCAACAACTCGTCTTGCCACTGCAGGCCCACCGCCGTGCCGCAGCCCAGTGGCGTGCTGCCGTCGTTGCTGCAGGCCACGGTGATTTCGCCGAGCGGGGTCTGGACGCGGTACAACCATTGGCTGCCGAAAAAGTAACGGTCGCGTACGCTGCCTTGCAGGCGGCCGAGGCCGGCGTCTACCAGTTGGATTTTCTCCGGGCGCAGGCTCAGGGTCAGTTCACCGCTGCCGCCTGCCTGGCGCACTTGCGGGTTGCCGAGTGCGTCGTAGTCGCCGGGCAACAGGTTGGCTTTGCCGACGAAGTCCGAGATAAACCGGGTGCGCGGGTGCTCATAGAGGGTGTACGGCGCGTCGATCTGGGTCACACGCCCGGCCTGCATCACCACCACGCGGTCGCTGATCGACAGCGCTTCGGCCTGGTCGTGGGTGACCATCAAGGTAGTGATGCCCACGGCGCACTGGATGCGGCGAATTTCAAATTGCATTTCTTCGCGCAGGCTGGCGTCGAGGTTGGACAGCGGTTCGTCCAGCAGCAACACCGGTGGTTCGATCACCAGCGCACGCGCCAGGGCCACCCGTTGGCGCTGGCCGCCGGACAGCTCGCGCGGGTAGCGCTCGGCATGTTGCGCCAGGCGTACCAGCTCCAGCACGTTTTTGACCTGGGTGGCGATTTGGCTGGCCGGCACTTTGCGCATCTTCAGGCCGAAAGCGACGTTGTCGCGCACGCTCATGTGCGGGAACAGCGCATAACTCTGGAACACCACGCCCAGGCCGCGACTGGCGGGCTTGGCGTGAGTGATGTCGCGACCGTCGAGCAGGATTTGCCCGCCACTGACGTCCACGAAGCCGGCGATCATTTGCAAGGTGGTGGTCTTGCCGCAACCCGAGGGGCCGAGCAGGGACACGAATTCGCCTTTTTCCACCGCAAGGTCGGTAGCGACCACCGCGTCGACGGCGCCATAGCGTTTGCTCAAGGCGTTGAGTTGGAGAAATGCCATAGTGCGTTCCACCTTTTTGAGTCGCGTCGAGACGCGCTTTTTTGTTTTGGGCAGATGCGAAAGAAGTGTCGCGGGTGCGTTGGCGCTCGATCTCAAGTCGGCTGCCGATTGTTGTTCATTTCGCCCCTGTGAACGCAGATTAGGACGAAGAGCCGGAAGGGTGGAAGATGGAATTTCACTGAATGAAGTATTATTTTCAGTTTTATTCAACAGACAGAATAGTTGAGGCTTTTAGATGGAAAATTATTCCACTGAGCGGAATATCGAGAGCAAGGAAGTCGGCGCGGGCAGTGTGTCTCGGCTGTTTGCGTTATTGCGCACGCTGGGTACGGTGCCGGAAGGCGGCGAACGCGTGACCCAACTGGCGCAGCAGGTGGGCCTTTCCCAGCCCACCACCCACCGCCTGCTGCGCAGCCTGGTGGACGAGGGCATGGTCGAGCAGGATGCGCGCAGCAAGCGCTACCGCCTGAGCCTGGAGTTTTTCGCGCTGGCGGCGAATGCAGGCAAGACCGGCAACCTGCGTGACCTGGTGCGGCCAAGCCTGCTGCGCCTGAGCGCGTCCCTGGGCGACTCACTGTTTTTGCTGGCCCGCAGCGGTTTTGATGCGATTTGCCTTGACCGCAGCGAAGGTCCATACCCGATCCGCACCTTCACCGGCGATATCGGCGGGCGCGTGGCGCTGGGTGTCGGGCAGGGCAGCCTGGCGATCCTGGCGTTCCTGCCGGAGGAAGAGCGCGAAACGGTGATCCGCTACAACTTGCCCCGCCTCAAGGACTTCCATCTGTATGACGAAGTGCTGTTGCGTTCGGAGGTGGAGAACGTGCGCCAGCTTGGCTATGCGGCGCGCAATACCGGGGTGCTGGAGGGCATGGCCGGGCTGGCGGTGCCCATCCTCAATCGCGAGGGGCATGCGGTGGCGGCGTTGAGTGTGGCAACCATCAGCGACCGGCTGGGGCCGAGCCGCTTACCGATGGTGGTGGAGTTGTTGAAGCGCGAAGCGGCGGCGATCGGGCCGCGGATCAATCCGTTTGATCCGACCTTGCGCCGGCCTTCACAGACGTTTGGGGGATAACTCATTTTTGCGGTACCCCCTATCGCCCCGCACAGGTCTAGATCGCGGCCAGGGCTACCGACGTGGCTGCCGTGCGGGTCTCCACGCCGAGCTTCACATAGACATGCTCCAGATGTTTGTTCACCGTCCTCGGACTCAACCCCAGAATATCCCCGATATCCCGGTTGGTCTTCCCACACGCCACCCAGCGCAACACCTCCACCTCGCGCTCGGTCAGCTGGAATCTGGCTGACAGCAGCCTTTGTGCCGGCGCATCTTCAAGCGTCAGTACACTCGGCTGCCGTGCCTCCCTTGCCGACAGCAAAATACGCGACGTGCGCAAATGTGCCGCCACCCGTGCCAGCACCTCATCGGTCTGGATCGGCTTGATCACGTAGTCGCTGCCACCTACCTCAAACCCCTGCACGACATGCTTGCTATCGGTCAGCCCGGTCATGAACACCACCGGAATGTCTGCGCTGGCAGGCTGCGCCTTGAGCCGACGGCAGGTCTCGAAGCCGTCCAGGCCGGGCATCATCGCGTCCAGCAGGATCAGGTCCGGGCGCCGGCGTTGCACGCGGTTCAACGCGCTGAGGCCGTCGAGGGCAACCAGTACCATATAGCCCGCGTCGTCGAGGGCGTCGGAGAGCATGGCCAGGTTATCCGGGGTGTCGTCCACGATCAGCACGACGCCGGGTTCATTACTGGTCAATGCATTCATCTGCGGCCTCCTTGAGGGTTCGGTTGAGTTCATCCAGGCGGAAGCCCTTGAGCAGCCCGCGGACCTTGTTGATAAAAGGTTCGGTGTCCGGGCGCTGTTCAAGGAGGGTGTCGAGTTTGGCATGCAGGCCCCGCACATAGCCGATGGCGCTGAGCTCGGCGAGTTCAGCCAGGTCTGCAGGGCTGGGCAATACGCTGGGCGGTGGCGGTGGTATCCGACTTTGGGTGCGCCGCAGCCATTGCAGGCCCAGGTGCTGTTGCAAGCAGCCGAGCAGCTCCGGCGTGCGCACGGGCTTGGCCAGGTAATCGTTGCAGGCGGCGGCAATGCTGCGTTCGCGGTCATCAGTGAACGCGTTGGCCGAGATCACGATGATCGGCGCGGTGGACAACGCATTGCGGCGGATCAGGCGGCTGGTTTCATAGCCATCCAGGGTCGGCATCGAGAGGTCCATCAGGATCAGGTCGGGCGCCAGCAGCGCCACCTGGCGGATTGCGTCCTGGCCGTTGCTGGCCTGGATCACCTCGAAACCCAGCGGCGTGAGCATGCCGCTGAGCACCTTGCGATGATCCACATGGTCATCCACCACCAGAATGCGCCGTCGCGTGCCTTGATAGCCAATGATGTCGTGCTCGACATGTACCACCGCTTGCGGTGCGCGCACCTGCGACAGGAACAGCCGCACCTGGAAGCAGGTGCCCTTGTCCAGCTCACTGGTGACCCGCAGTTCGCCGCCCATCAAGGACGTGAGCATGCGGGTGATGGTCAGCCCCAGGCCCACGCCATTGCCCTGGCGCATCAGGTCGCCGCGTTCGAACGGTTGGAAAATCCGCTCCAACTGGCCGGGGTCGATGCCGATACCGGTGTCGATGATTTCAAAGTTGGCGGTCTCGCGCCTATAGCTGACCCTCAGGCACACCTCGCCGCTGTCGGTGAAGTTCACCGCATTGCCCAGCAGGTTGATCAGAATCTGGCGCACGCGTTTTTCATCGCCACGCACCACGGCGGGGATCTTGCCCACGCAGTCCAGGCGAAAGCGCAGGCCCTTGTCCCGGGCTTGCGGAGTGAACATCTGTTCCAGGTCGTGGAGCAGCTCGGGGAAGGGGATCTCGGTGGGTTCCAGGCGCAACTTGCCGGCCTCGATCTTGGCCACGTCGAGCAGGCCGTCGATCAGCGAGACCAAGTGCGAGCCGCTGCGCAAAATGGTCGCCAGCGCATCCTGGTGCTGTTCGGGCATGGCGCTGTCACGCTGCAGAATCTGGGTGAAACCGAGGATGCTATTGAGCGGCGTGCGCAGTTCATGGGACAGGCCGGTGACGTAGCGGCTCTTGGCGGCATTCGCCGCTTCGGAGGCCTCCTTGGCTTGTTGCAGCGCCTGGTCGGTGAGGCTGTGGGCGTCGATTTCCTGCATCAGCAGCAGGGTCTGGCGGTCGGACTCCTCCTGGGCCACGCCACGGCTTTCGCGGGTCAGCACCACCCACCAGGCGAGCACCGCGGCCAACACGGATAACGTCAGGAAAGCCTTGAAGAACGCCTGGTACAAGGTTTCCGAATGCGGCAAGCCTTGCGCTGCCTGCACATAGATCAAGGCCAAGGCACCGGCGAGCATCAACACCAGCGCCATCAGCAATCCGAGGTAATGTGCCAACCGGGTATGCAAGCGTGGCATCAGCGTATTGGGCAGCAACCAGCGCAGTACGCTTTCGAACTGGGTGACTAAACGGGCGTGGGGCTTGCAACGATCTCCGCAACGCGCATCCAGCGAACAGCACAGCGAACAGATCGGCGTGCCATAGGCCGGGCAGAACGCCATGTCCGCCGTCTCGAACGGGTTGCTGCACAGCCCGCAGACCGCGTGCGTCGCGCAGGCAACCGGGTGAATCAACTGCACGTCGCTGGTACGGGCGATGTAGTACTTGCCCTGGGTCAGCCAGGCCAACAGCGGCGCCATCACCAGCGCGGTACCCAGTGCCACGAAGGGCGGCGCGGCATGGGCCAGGGCGCCGAACAGGCCAAAGTGCGCGAGGATCGACAGCAATGAGGCAATCAGCATCGAGCCGACGCCTACCGGGTTGATGTCGTAGAGGTGCGCGCGCTTGAACTCGATGTGCCTGGGCGACAGGCCCAAAGGCTTGTTGATCACCAGGTCGGCCACCAGGGTGCCGATCCAGGCAATCGCGATATTGGCATAGAGCCCCAGTACCTGATCGATCACATCGAACACGCCCAACTCCATCAACATCAGCGCAATGGCCACGTTGAACACCAGCCACACCACACGGCCGGGGTGACTGTGGGTGACCCGGGCAAAGAAGTTGGACCAGGCCAGCGAGCCTGCATAGGCATTGGTCAGGTTGATCTTCATCTGCGAAATGAACACGAACAACACCATGGCGCCGAGTGCCCATTCCGGTGAGCTGAACACATAGCGGAACGCGACCAGGTACATCTGGGTCGGTTCGGCGGCGCGCTCCATGGGGATTTCATGTTGCAGCGCGAGAAATGCCAGGAACGCCCCGCCGAACATCTTCAAGGCGCCGGGGACGATCCAGCCGGGGCCGGCACACAGCAGGGCGGCCCACCAACGCTTGCGGTTGGCAGCAGTTTTTTCCGGCAGGAAGCGCAGGTAGTCCACCTGTTCGCCGATTTGCGTCACCAGCGACAGCGCCACGGTGCAGGCGGCGCAGAACGCCAGCAGATTGAAATCGCCGCCGTCGGCGTTGCGCCCGACGAAGCTGGTCCAGTCGCTGAAAGCGTCGGGGTTTTTCCACGCCACAAAGCCGTAGGGCAACACCAGCAACAGCAGCCAGATCGGTTGCGTCCACAATTGCAGGCGGCTGATCAGGGTCACGCCGTAAGCCACCAACGGGATCACCAGCAGTGAGCAGATCACATAGGCCAGGGCCAGCGGGATATGGAAATACAGCTCCAGGGCCAGGGCCATGATCGCTGCTTCCAGGGCAAAGAACAGGAAGGTGAAGCTGGCGTAGATCAGCGAGGTGATAGTCGAGCCGATGTAACCGAAGCCGGCACCGCGAGTGAGCAGGTCCATGTCCACACCGTAGCGCGCGGCGTAGTAGCTGATGGGCAGGCCGCTCAAGAAAATTATCAGGCTGATGGCGAGGATCGCCCAGAAGGTGTTGGTGAAGCCGTAACTCAAGGCCAGCACACCGCCGATGGCTTCCAGCGCCAGGAACGACACCGCGCCGAGGGCCGTGTTGGCAATGCGCAGTTCCGACCATTTGCGAAAGGACTTGGGGGTGTAGCGCAGGGCATAGTCTTCCATGGTCTCGTCGGCGACCCAAGTGTTGTAGTCGCGGCGGATCTTGATGATGCGCTGGGTACCGGGAGGGGGCTGCACGGTGGAAGGCTCCGGGAAGTGGGCGAGATTGATCAGCAAATTCCATGCCCCGACAGCCACCAGGATCCAAATGTGCGAGCGGGCTTGCTTGCGAATGCGGTGTGTCTGTAACAGATGGGGTGACAGCTACCGCGCATTCGCGAGCAAGCCCGCTCTCACTGGGGATCTCC
Source organism: Pseudomonas sp. Q1 (assembly GCF_009935975.1). Lineage (NCBI taxonomy): Bacteria > Pseudomonadati > Pseudomonadota > Gammaproteobacteria > Pseudomonadales > Pseudomonadaceae > Pseudomonas > Pseudomonas sp. Q1. The sequence continues at coordinate 20,353 of NZ_QODI01000012.1, forward strand.
AGTGCCTGGGGGAGCGTGATCCTGCCCTGGATTGGTGCGCCGCGGCATACGTCAAATGACGTACACCGTTACGTCAGGCTGCGTATACCCGAGCCGGCTGACTGCCGCCATGCTGGACACCTCATTGCAGAGGAGTCGCCCCATGGCAATACGATTGATCCGCTCCACACCGCTGTTGGCCTTGTCATTGCTGGCGGCCGCTCTGTTCAGCCAGGGCGTGCTGGCCGATAACGAAGGCCTGGCCGTGACCCCCACCGAAGTCACCGTCGGCCAATTGCATTCGGCCACCGGCACCATGGCTATTTCCGAGACCGGCTCGATCCAGGCCGAGCGCCTGGCCATCGAACAGATCAACGCCTCGGGCGGGATCCTGGGACGGCAGATCAAGGTCATTCAGGAAGACGGCGCCTCCGACTGGCCGACCTTCGCCGAAAAAGCCAAGAAACTGCTGGTCAACGACAAGGTTGCCGCGGTGTTCGGCTGCTGGACGTCGGCCTCGCGCAAAGCCGTGCTGCCGATCTTCGAGAAAGAAAACGGCCTGCTGTACTACCCGACCTTCTATGAGGGCCTGGAACAGTCGAAAAACGTGATCTATACCGGGCAGGAAGCCACCCAGCAGATTCTCGCCAGCCTCGACTGGATCGCCAAGACCAAGGGCGCCAAGACCTTCTACCTGGTCGGCTCCGACTACATCTGGCCGCGCACCTCGATGAAGATCGCGCGCAAGCACATTGAAAACGTACTGCACGGCACCGTGGTCGGCGAAGACTACTACCCCTTGGGCAACACCCAGTTCGGTTCGCTGATCAACAAGGTCAAGCTGAAAAAGCCTGACGTGGTGTTTGCCGCCGTGGTGGGCGGTTCCAACGTGGCGTTCTACAAACAACTCAATGCCGCAGGCGTGAATGCCTCCAAGCAGACCTTGCTGACCCTGTCGGTCACCGAAGACGAACTGCTCGGCATCGGCGGCGAGAACATGGCCGGTTTCTATGCCTCGATGAAGTACTTCCAGAGCCTGGACAATCCTAACAACAAAGCCTTCGTCGAAGCCTTCAAGGCCAAGTACGGCAAGGATGCGGTGATCGGCGACGTAACCCAGGCAGCCTACCTCGGCCCATGGTTGTGGAAAGCGGCGGTGGAGAAGGCCGGCAGTTTCGACGTGGATAAAGTGGTGGCCGCGTCCCCGGGCATCGAACTGAAAACCGCGCCGGAAGGCTATGTGAAGATCCACGAGAATCATCACCTGTGGAGCAAGTCGCGCATCGGCGAAGTGCAGCCGAACGGCCAGTTCAAGGTGATCTACGAGTCGGACCTGATCGAGCCGAACCCATTCCCGAAAGGCTACCAGTAACGGGTTTCACCTGTGGGAGGTGGCTTGCCCTAATGCCACCTCCCACATAAAGCCAAGGCAGCCCGCATTTCATTTCTCTGCAGGAGACCATCATCATGGAATGGCTATCGGAATTTGGAGCCATCGCGGCGATGCAGGGGTTCAACGGTTTGTCCGTGTTCTGCGTGCTATTGCTGATGGCATTGGGGCTGGCGATCATCTTTGGCCAGATGGGCGTCATCAACATGGCCCACGGTGAGTTCCTGACCATCGGCGCCTACACCACCTACGTGTGTTCCAGCCTCACGGCGCACTTTGCCCCGAGCTTCCAACCCTATTACTTCTTCTTCGCCATCGCCCTGTCATTCCTCGTCGCCGGTGCCATTGGCTGGCTGGTGGAATGGGCGATGATCAGCCGGTTGTACAAGCGCCCGTTGGACACTTTACTTGCCACCTGGGGCTTGTCGCTGGTGATGCAACAGACCTTCCGGTCGGTATTCGGTGCCCGTGAAGTCAGCGCTGAACCACCGGCATGGCTGATGGGGTCGGTGAACTTCACCGATGCCATCGAGATCCCGCGCAACGGCCTGTTCATGATGGGCCTGACCCTGCTGCTCACCGCTGCGATCTTCCTGATGCTCTACCGTTCGCGCTGGGGCTTGCAGGTACGCGCCACGGTGCAGAACCGTCTGATGAGCCGTGCGGTGGGTATCAATACGCGCAAGGTCGACCGCATGACTTTCGCCCTGGGCTGCGGCGTGGCCGGTGTGGCCGGCGCGGCATTCACCACGATTGGCTCGACCGGGCCGACAGCGGGCTCGCAGTACATCGTCGACACTTTCCTGGTGGTGGTGTTCGGCGGCGCGCAAAGCCTGTTCGGCACCATCGCCTCGGCTTTCGTGATTGCCCAGACCCAATCGCTGTCGGAGTTTTTTCTCAGTGGCTCGATGGCCAAGGTGCTCACCTTGTCCTCGGTGATTCTGATCCTGATGCTGCGCCCGCAAGGGTTGTTCTCCATCAAAGTGCGCAAGTAGAGGCGACCGGATGAAGGCTTTAGACAAGCTGCTGGGCGGCCAGCAAAACCTGATCGGCATCGTGTTGCTGGCGGTGTTGATCCTGGTGATATTTCCCCTGACCCTTGATGCGTTCCGCCTGAACATGGTCGGCAAATACCTGACCTACGCGTTTGTCGCGGTCGGCCTGGTGCTGTGCTGGGGCTATGGCGGCATCCTTAGCCTGGGGCAGGGCGTGTTCTTCGGGGTTGGCGGCTATTGCATGGCGATGTTCCTCAAGCTTGAGGCCTCGGACCCGGAAAGCACCAGGATTCAATCGACGCCGGGCATCCCGGACTTCATGGACTGGAACCAGATCACCGAACTGCCGTGGTTGTGGCAGCCATTCCACAGTTTCAGCTTCACGCTGGTGGCAGTGATTGCGGTGCCGGTGCTGCTGGCCTTCATCATCGGCATGGCGCTGTTCAAGCGGCGCGTGGGCGATGTGTATTTCTCCATTGTCACCCAGGCGATTGCGCTGATCCTCACCGTGCTGATCGTCGGCCAGCAAGGTCTGACCGGCGGCGTCAATGGCATCACCGACCTCAAGACCCTGCTGGGCTGGGACCTGCGCACCGACAGCGCGAAGATGGCCCTGTACTTCATCAACGCCGGGTTGCTGTTCGGCTGCATCCTGATTGGCCGTTTCATCCTGGCGTCAAAGCTCGGCCGGCTGCTGATGGCTATGCGCGACAAGGAAGAGCGCGTGCGTTTCTCCGGCTATGACGTGGCCAGCTTCAAGATCTTCGTGTTCTGCGTGGCGGCTGCCTTCTCGGCGATCGGCGGGGCGATGTTTGCCTTGCAGGTGGGTTTCATGTCGCCTTCGTTCGTGGGCATCGTGCCATCGATCGAGATGGTGATCTTTGCGGCGGTGGGTGGGCGCATGTCGCTGCTGGGCGCGGTGTACGGCGCGCTGCTGGTGAATTACGGCAAGACGTACTTTTCCGAGTCGTTCCCCGAGTTGTGGTTGTACCTGATGGGCGGGCTGTTTATCGCGGTGGTGATGTATTTCCCCAATGGTCTCGCCGGGCTATGGGACAGCCATGGTCGCCAGGCGCTGGCGAAACTGTTGCGACGCAAACCGGTAGTGCAAGCCCCGATTAAAGCCAAGGCCAACACCAAGATCCTGGAGACCCAACCATGACCGCCGTCGGTTTTGAAATGAACAAACCGGTGCTGGCCATCGAAGGTCTCACCGTTTCGTTCGACGGTTTCAAGGCCGTCGATAACCTCAACCTGTATATCGACCGCAATGAAGTGCGCGTGGTGATCGGCCCCAACGGCGCGGGCAAGACCACCGTACTCGACCTGATCTGCGGCAAGACCCGCGCCACCAGCGGCAGTATCCAGTTCGATGGCCAGGAACTGACCAGGATGCGCGAGTACAACATTGTGCGGGCCGGGGTCGGGCGCAAGTTCCAGAACCCGTCGATCTACGAGAACCTCACGGTGTTCGAAAACCTGGAAATGTCCTACCCGGCGGGGCGCAAGGTGTGGGGCGCGCTGTTCTTCAAGCGCAGTGCCCAAGTCATCCAACGGGTAGAAGCGGTGGCGCAAGAGATCTTTCTTGGCGACTTGCTGCAACAACAGGCTGACCTGCTGTCCCACGGGCAAAAACAGTGGCTGGAAATCGGCATGTTGCTGATGCAGGACCCCGAGTTGCTGATGCTCGACGAACCCGTCGCGGGCATGAGCGTCAACGAGCGCGCGCAAACCGCCGAGCTGCTCAAGCGCATCAGCCAGGGCCGTTCGGTGCTGGTGATCGAGCACGATATGGAGTTCGTCAAAAGCATCGCCCACAAAGTCACGGTGTTGCACCAGGGCAAGGTGCTGGCCGAGGGCAGCATGGAGTCGGTGCAAAGCAACCCGAAAGTCATCGAAGTGTATTTGGGCCACTGAGGAAACAGGTATGTTCAAGATCGACCAGTTGTCCTGCGGCTACGGGCAGAGCCAGATCCTCCATGACCTGCATCTGGACGTCGCAAAGCGTGAAATCGTCGCTGTGATGGGCCGCAACGGCATGGGCAAGACCACCCTGTTCAAGAGCCTGATGGGCATCCTGCCGCAGTGGAAAGGCCAGGTCAGCGTGGACGGCCACGATGTGTCGGCGCTGGAAACCCATGAACGGGTGGCACGTGGCATCGCCTATGTGCCTCAGGGCCGCATGATTTTCCCGAGCATGACGGTGTTGGAGAATATCCAGACCGGCCTGCCGGCGTCGGCACGCGGCAAAGTGCCGGAAGACTTGTACGCACTGTTCCCCGTGCTCTACGACATGCAATCGCGCAAGGGTGGCAACCTCTCCGGCGGCCAGCAACAACAGTTGGCGATCGCCCGTGCGTTGGCGACCAATCCCAAGGTGCTGTTGCTGGATGAACCGACGGAGGGCATCCAGCCGTCGATCATCAAGGACATTGCGCGCACGCTGAAGGAGATTCGCAACCTGCGCGACCTGACTATCGTGGTCTCGGAGCAGGTGCTGTCGTTCACCCTGGACATCGCCGACCGCTTCCTGGTGATCGAGAAGGGGCGGTTTGTGATCGAAGAGACCCGGGACCGGGTCGACGAAGCGACGATCAGCCGCTATCTGTCGGTGTGAAAAGTGCTGCGCGCTTGACCTGCAAGCTCTTGCAGATCAAGCGCGACAAACTTCAGGCCACGTTGAAAAACGCCACCTGGGTGCTCAAGCGGTCCGCTAGCTCCACCAGTTCATGATTGGAGTTTTCTACCTGTTCGGAACGGGCCGCCGACTGCACGGTGGAGCTGTGGATGCGTGTGACGTTCTGCGCGACTTCTTCGGCGGCGGCGCTTTGCTGGACTGCGGCACTGGCGATCTGCGCATTCATCGCGTTGATCGCGCCCACTTCCTGGCTGATCTTGCCCAGTGCCGCTTGTGAGTCGCGGGTCTGCGCCACGGTGACCTGGGCCAGGCTGCGGCTGCGTTGCATGATGCCGGCGGCGTCCTGGGTGCCGCTTTGCAGCTTGCCGATCATGTCGCGGATTTCCTGGGTGGACGCCTGGGTGCGCGTCGCCAGCGAGCGGACTTCGTCGGCCACCACCGCAAAACCACGACCCTGTTCACCGGCCCGCGCCGCCTCAATGGCGGCGTTGAGTGCCAGCAGGTTGGTCTGGGCGGCAATCGCGTTGATCACTTCGATCACGGTTTCGATGTTTTCACTGTCACTGGAAACCTGGTTTACCCGGCTGGTGGCCTGGTCGAGGATCGTCGCCAGCTCCTCGATGGCCACGGTGACCTCGCCCACCAGGCGATGGCCGCTGTCCACTTCGGCATCCGCCAGGCTCGTCGCTTTCGATGCGGTCGAGGCGTAGCCCGAAACCTCGCTGACCGAGGCGGCCATTTGCGTGATCGCGGCCGCTACATGCTGGGCCTCGCTGGTTTGCAGGGTGATCTGCTGTCGGTTGTCACTGGCCACCGTCAACAGGGTGACCGAGGAGTGGCGTAGCGCCTGGGCCGCCGAGCGTACTTCGGTGATGGTGTCGCGCAGACGCGCCAGGGCGTTTTTCAGGATGCCCATCACGCTATCGGGGTAGCGGGTTTCGATGAGCTGGTTCAAATCGCCATTGGCCAGGCGACGGATCGCTTGGGCGACTTCTTCCGGCTCGGCACCGAGGGTCGCCTTGACCTGGAGAATGATCAGCAGCGATACCAGCACACTCAAGACGATTGCCACGGCACTGGCCAGCAGCATCAGCACGGCAAAATTGCCGGCTGCCGATTGCACCGTGTCCAGGCGTTGCTTGATCTGGGCTTCCTCGAAGTCGATCAATGCATTCACGCGCTTGAGCCATTCGGTGTAGTACGGCGATGCCTGGGTCAGCAGCAGCTCCTGGGCGCCGGCAATGTCATTGCCGCGACGCAGGCTGATCACGCGTTCGGTGGAGGCCAGGGCCTGGGTCTCGATGGCCTTGATATCCCCCAGAAGCCGGGATTCTTCGGCGCCGGCCGTGGTCTGGGCGAACAGGCGATCCATCAGCACCGCCGAGTCCTGGTAATCGCGTTTGAGTTGCTCGATCTCGGCCAAGTGGTGGCTGAGCGTCGTCTCATCCTTGACCAGTACCGCGTCGCGAATGGCGATGGCGCGGTTGTGCACGCTGCCACGGAAGTTGATCGCGTAGCGTTGGACCACGGCGGCTTTTTCGCCGACATCCTTGAGCGTGCTGTCGATAAAGCCCACGCGTTGAATACCGACCGCAGTGATCAGCACCAGTAACGACAGGGTGGACGCGAAGCCCAGTCCGATGCGCATCGCCAACGACATAGGTTTTTTCATGGAAAGCTCGATATTCGGGAGGGCAAGGAGTGATGGCTAAAAGCTATCTGTGCCGCGAATCTATCGATCTGCCTGCCACGGGTCCAATCAGTAAATACTTAAACCATCATCGAGCAAATTGATGGAATAAAACCTGGATTCATACGTCATCCGACGTATTTCCCGTTTTTCCTGGCCGCCTGAGACTGGATCCCACGCCTTGTCATCCTTCCCAGGAGTCAGTCCATGACCGAAACACTGATCAAAGTCGACCTCAACCAGCCTGTTACCGAGAACGAGCACATCCACAACCGCTGGCACCCGGATATCCCGATGGCGTGCTGGGTCAAGCCGGGTGATGACTTCATCCTTGAAACCTACGACTGGACCGCCGGCGCGATCAAGAACAACGACGACGCCAGTGATGTGCGCGATGTGGACCTGTCCACCGTGCATTACCTGTCCGGGCCGGTAGGTGTGCACGGCGCCGAGCCGGGGGACCTGCTGGTGGTCGACTTGCTGGATATCGGCGCCAAGGCGGATTCCCAGTGGGGCTTCAATGGGTTTTTTTCGCGACAGAACGGCGGCGGCTTTCTCACCGATCACTTCCCCCATGCGCAAAAAGCGATTTGGGATTTCAAAGGCATGTTCACCAGCTCGCGGCACATTCCCGGCGTGAACTTCGCCGGCCTGATTCACCCCGGCCTGATCGGCTGCCTGCCCGATCCGGTGATGCTCGCCGACTGGAACCGCCGCGAACAGGAACTGATCGACACTGACCCGACCCGTGTCCCGCCACTGGCCAATGCACCGCTGGCCGCCACAGCCCATATGGGCAAGATGAAAGGCCAGGCGCGTGATGATGCCGCCGCGACCGGTGCGCGCACGGTGCCACCGCGTGAACATGGGGGTAACTGCGATATCAAGGATCTGTCCCGGGGCTCGAAGATCTTCTTCCCGGTCTATGTCAAAGGCGCGGGACTGTCGGTGGGCGATTTGCACTTCAGCCAGGGCGACGGCGAAATCACCTTTTGCGGCGCCATCGAAATGGCCGGCTGGGTGCATATGAAAGTCGAGCTGATCAAGGGCGGCATGGCCAAGTACGGGATCAAGAACCCGGTGTTCAAGCCGAGCCCGATCACGCCGAACTACCAGAACTACCTGATCTTCGAAGGCATCTCGGTAGACGAACAGGGTCAGCAGCACTACTTGGATGTCAACGTCGCCTACCGCCAGGCCTGCCTGAACGCGATCAACTACCTGACCAAGTTCGGCTACTCGCCGGCCCAGGGTTATGCGCTGCTCGGCTCCGCGCCGGTGCAAGGGCACATCAGCGGCGTGGTGGACATCCCGAATGCCTGCGCGACCTTGTGGTTGCCGACGGAAATCTTCGAGTTCGACATCAACCCCAGCGCCAACGGCCCGACCCGGTTCCTCGACGGCAGTATCGACCTGCCCATCGCCCTGGACCTGTAGCCATGCCGACCTACGAATACCCCTGCGACAGCTGCGGCACTTTCACGATGTTGCGCCCAATGGCGCAGCGCAACGAACCCAGCCAATGCCCGTACTGTGAAGGACCTGGCGGGCAATTGCTGGTATCGGCCCCGGCGCTGCAAACCCTGTCGGCAAACCAGCGCAAGGCTATCGCCGGCAACGAGCGCAGCGCCCACGCGCCGCAAACCGTCGGCGAATACCAGGAAAGTCGCAAGCACCCGGTCGGTTGCAGTTGCTGCGGTACGAGTAAAAAAGTCGTGCCGAGCAAGGCCAATCCCTTGGGGCTCAAGACCAGGACCGGCCCACGGCCGTGGATGATCAGTCACTAGAATAGGAGCATTGCAATGCGCCATGGCGACATTTCCAGCAGCCCGGACACCGTCGGTGTAGCGGTGGTGAACTACAAGATGCCGCGCCTGCACAACAAGGCCGAAGTCATCGATAACGCCAAGAAGATTGCCGAGATCATTGTCGGCATGAAGCAGGGCCTGCCCGGCATGGACCTGGTGGTGTTCCCCGAGTACAGCACCATGGGCATCATGTACGACCCTGAAGAAATGATGGCTACCGCGGCGAGTATTCCCGGCGAGGAAACCGCAATCTTCTCGGCGGCCTGCCGCCAGGCGAATACCTGGGGCGTATTTTCCCTGACCGGCGAGCGCCACGAAGAGCATCCGCACAAGGCGCCTTACAACACGCTGGTGTTGATCAATAACCTCGGCGAGATCGTGCAGCGTTATCGCAAGTGCATTCCCTGGTGTCCGATTGAAGGCTGGTATCAGGGGGACCGTACCTACGTATGCGACGGGCCCAAGGGCATGAAAATCAGCCTGATCATCTGCGATGACGGTAACTACCCGGAGATCTGGCGCGACTGCGCGATGAAAGGCGCCGAGCTGATCGTGCGGTGCCAGGGTTATATGTACCCGGCCAAGGAGCAGCAGGTGCAAATGTCCAAGAGCATGGCCTGGGCGAATAACTGCTACGTGGCGGTGGCCAATGCGGCCGGGTTCGACGGTGTGTATGCGTACTTTGGCCACTCGGCAATCATTGGCTTCGACGGGCGTACTCTGGGCGAATGTGGCGAGGAGGAAATGGGCATCCAGTATGCGCAGCTGTCGGTGTCGCAGATTCGCGATGCACGGGCCAATGACCAGTCACAGAACCATCTGTTCAAGCTGCTGCACCGTGGCTACACCGGCATGCATGCCTCGGGGGACGGCGACAAGGGCGTGGCGGACTGTCCGTTCGAGTTCTACCGCAACTGGGTGCTGGACGCACGAAAGGCGCAGGAGACTGTCGAGCAGTTCACTCGCAGCGCGGTAGGCGTCGCCGCGTGCCCGGTGGGGCAATTGCCTCACGGCGGCGAAAAGAGATAGCGGAGTAGGCTGAGTTTGAGCCGGCGCTTGCCGCATGCCTGTTGCAAGGCGGCGCCCAAAAGCACAGGAAGATGGGATCCAATTGCGGTATAACCCTCGGACGCTTTAGTGACCCGAGGCCCCGTTTTTCATGCAAAGCCCCTTGCAACGCCCGCTTTGGCAGATCTACCTGCTCTTTCTGGCACCGATGGTGCTGTCCAACTTTCTACAGAGCTTTTCCGGCACCCTCAACGGTATCTACGTTGGGCAGATGCTCGGCACCCAGGCGTTGGCAGCGGTGTCGGGGATGTTCCCCATCGTGTTTTTCTTTATTGCCCTGGTGATCGGTCTGGGGGCGGGCGCCTCGGTGCTGATCGGTCAGGCCTGGGGTGCCCAGGAAACCGCCATGGTCAAGGTGATCACTGGCGCCACCCTGACCTTGGGCGCGCTGGTAGGCTTGGTCGCGGCGGTGCTGGGCAGCCTGTTTGCGCGCCCGGCCCTGCAGGCGTTGGGCACGCCGGTTGATGTCTTGGAGGAGGCCGTCGGGTATGCCCAGATGATGATGTTGATCATGCCGCTGTTGCTGGTCTTCATCCTCTACACCCAGTTGTTGCGCGGCGTCAGTGACACGATCTCGCCGCTGCTGGCGCTGATGGTGTCGACGTTGGCCGGCCTGCTGCTGACACCGGCGCTGATTCGCGGCTGGCTCGGCCTGCCGCCCCAGGGTATCCAGAGCGCGGTGTACGCAGGGCTGGTGGGTAACACCCTGGCGATGCTGTTCCTGATGCTGCGCCTGCGGCATAAAAACCATGTGATGGCGCCGGACCGTGAGTTGTTCGGCGCCTTGCGCCTGGACCGCGTGATTCTCGGTAAAGTCCTGCGTATCGGCCTGCCCACCGGCTTGCAGATGGTGGTGTTGTCGCTGTCGGAGTTGGTCATTCTCGCCCTGGTCAACGGCCACGGTTCCCAGGCCACGGCGGCGTATGGCGCGGTGACGCAGATCGTCAACTATGTGCAATTCCCGGCATTGTCGATCGCCATTACCGCCTCGATCCTGGGCGCCCAGGCGATCGGTGCCGGGCGCCTGGAACGTATCGGGCCGATTCTGCGCACGGGCCTGCTGATCAACACCTGCCTGACCGGTGGCTTGATCGTGCTCGGCTACCTGCTGTCGCATTGGCTGCTGGGGCTGTTCATCACCGACGAGGCTGCGCGAGTCAACGCCGAACACCTGCTGCACATCATGCTGTGGAGCGTGCTGGTCTTCGGTTTCCAGGCGGTGATCGGCGGGATCATGCGTGCCAGCGGCGTGGTGCTGATGCCGGTCGCCATCTCGATCTTCTGTGTGCTGTGCGTTGAGTTGCCGATGGCGTATCTGTTCAATGCGCATTTCGGCTTGGAAGGGGTGTGGATGGCGTTTCCGGTGACCTACCTGGCAATGCTGGCCTTGCAGACTGCGTATTATCGAGTGGTATGGCGGCACAAGCAGATCAAGCGCTTGGTGTGATACAAGCTTGCACAAATCCACAAAACAAGACGTTTGATTGATGGAAAATCCCTACGCCGAGCTGTTCCAGGCGCCTGGCTCGCGCGCTTTCGTGTTGGCCGGCATGTTGGCGCGCATGCCGGTGTCCATGACCGGTATCGGGCTGATCACGATGCTCTCGCAGGTGCACGGCGGTTACGGCCTGGCGGGCTCGGTGGCGGCGGTGTTTGCCTTGGCCACGGCCTTGTGTGCGCCGCAGGTTTCACGTCTGGTTGACCGTTACGGCCAGGGCCGGGTCCTGCCGATTGCCGCGTTGATCGGCGGCGGGGCCTTGTTGCTGTTGTTGCTGTGCACCTATGTGCAAGCTCCTGACTGGACACTGTTCGTATTCGCGGCCTTCGCCGGTTGCATGCCCAATATGTCGGCCATGGTGCGGGCGCGCTGGACCGCGTTATATCGCGGCCAACCCAAGCTGCAAACCGCGTTTGCGCTGGAATCGGTGCTGGATGAAGTGTGCTTCATCATCGGCCCGCCGATATCGGTCGGCTTGTGCGTGGTGGTGTTCCCGCAGGCCGGGCCGTTGGTTGCGGCTTTGCTGCTGGCGGTGGGCGTCACCACCTTTGTGCTGCAACGTGCAACCGAGCCGCCGGTCCACGAACACCACAGCCATCATGGCCGCTGGCTGATCGCTTCGCCCTCGGTGTTGATCCTGATGGTGCTGTTGCTGGCCATGGGGGTGATCGTGGGCGTCGTGGATGTGGTCAGCGTGGCCTTTGCCCAGCAGCAGGGCCAGCCGGCCGCGGCGAGCATCGTGTTGTCGGTGTATGCCATCGGTTCGTGCCTGGCCGGGCTGGCTTTCGGCGCCTTCAAGCGCAAGGCGCCGTTGCCCCGGCAGTTCCTGTTCTGCGGTGTGGCGACCGCGTTGAGCACATTGCCGCTGCTGCTGGTGAGCAATATTCCCGGCCTGGCGCTGACGGTGTTCGTCTCCGGCTTGTTCTTCGCGCCGACCCTGATTGTGTCCATGGCCCTGGTGGAGCAGATCGTCCCACCCAGCCGCCTGACCGAAGGCATGACCTGGCTGATCACCGGCCTGAGCATCGGCGTGGCCATGGGGGCCGCCAGTTCGGGTTGGATGATTGACCACTATGGCGCCACCCGTGGGTTCTGGGTGGCGCTGATGGCGGGGGCGGTGGTGCTGGGATCAGCGTTGGTAGGGTATCGGCGGTTGGGCTGATGCGGCCCCTCTGCTTGTCCTGCAACAGTTCGGTGACCTGGCGCCGCTCACCCTAGGCCAGGCATTTCACTCGCAACATCAGTTGCGTACGGGTTTTGTGTAGGACCGTTCCCGGTCGCTGCGTTCCAGCAGATACCGGTCCCAACCCCCCGCTAATTTTTCCCTTCCCGGTTCGTTTTATAGGGACGACGTGCCTTTGTGCTTCCCGCCTATTGCTCCGGACCCCAAGAAATGAATGCTGAAGACTCCTTGAAACTTGCTCGCCGGTTTATCGGACTGCCCTTGGAAAAACGCCAATTGTTCCTGCAGGCCCTGCAGAAAGAAGGCGTGGATTTTTCCCGGTTTCCGATTCCGGCAGGAGTGGAAGTGGAGGATCGCCAGGCGCTGTCCTACGCCCAGCAGCGCATGTGGTTTCTCTGGCAATTGGACCCGGCAAGCGGTGCCTACAACCTGCCCGGTGCCGTGCGGCTCAAGGGTGCGCTGAATGTGCCGGCGATGGAGCAAGCCTTCGCCAGCCTGGTGGCGCGCCATGAAACCTTGCGCACGGTGTTCCAGCGCCAGGCGGACGATCGCCTGGCGCAAGTCGCCAAAGTGCCGTCGCTGGTCATCGAACAGGTGGATCTCAGCACATTGCCGGCTGACACGCGCGAGCCGGCCGTCAACGACGCGGCAACCCGGCAATCGCTGCTGGCATTCGACCTGGAGAACGGCCCGCTGCTGCGCGTGCAACTGCTCAAGCTTGATGAACAGGAGCATGTCCTGCTGCTGACCCTGCACCATATCGTCTCCGACGGTTGGTCGATGAACGTGCTGATCGACGAATTTATCCGCTGCTACGACGCCCATGAACGCAATGAGCAGCCCCAACTACCGGCGTTGCCGATCCAATACAGCGACTACGCCCTGTGGCAGCGCCGGTGGCTGGAAGCGGGGGAGCAGGCGCGTCAGTTGGAATACTGGCAGGCGCGTCTGGGCGATGAGCATCCGGTGCTGGAGTTGCCGACCGACCGTCCACGCCCGGCGATGCCCAGCTATCAGGGCACCCGCCATAATTTCGCGATTGACCCGGCACTGGCCGCGCAACTGCGCAGTTGCGCGCAAACCCATAACGTCACCCTGTTCATGCTGCTGCTCGGCGCGTTCAACGTGCTGCTGCATCGCTACACCGGGCAGGGCGATATTCGCGTCGGCGTGCCGATCGCCAATCGCAACCGCACCGAAGTCGAAGGGCTGATCGGTTTCTTCGTCAACACCCAGGTCCTGCGCACCGAACTCACCGGGCAAACCCGTGTTTCCGAGTTGCTGCAAGGCATCAAGGAGCACGCCCTGGAGGCCCAGGCCCATCAGGAATTGCCGTTCGAGCGCCTGGTGGAAGCGCTGAAAGTCGAGCGCAGCCTCAGTCATACGCCGCTGTTCCAAGTCATGTACAACCACCAGCCGCTGGTCGCAGATATCGCCGCCGTCAGCACCGCGTCGGGCCTGGAACTGGCGCTGGTGGAGTGGCAAGGGCGTACCACCCAGTTTGACCTGACCCTCGACACCTTTGAAAAGTCCGGCACCCTGCATGCCGCGCTGACCTACGCCAACGACCTGTTCGACGCGCCGTCCATCGAGCGCATGGCGCGCCACTGGATCAGCCTGCTGCAGGCCATGGTTGCCGATGGCGAGCAACGCATCGGCGAGCTGCCGATGCTGGCCGCCGACGAGCAACATGTGCTGGTGAACGCATGGAACCAGACCGCCGAGACCTACCCGACCGAACGCGGCATCCATCAGTTGATCGAGGACCAGGTGCAGCGCACGCCGCACGCACCGGCGTTGCAGTTTGGTACCAGCACTTTGAGCTACGCCGAGCTGGATGCCCGTGCCAACTCGTTGGCTCATGCCCTGCGCGAACAGGGCGTCGGCCCGGACGTGCTGGTCGGCATCTGCGTCGAGCGTTCCATCGAAATGGTGGTGGGGTTGCTGGCGATCCTCAAGGCCGGGGGCGCCTACGTGCCGCTGGACCCTGAATACCCGCAGGACCGCCTGGCCTACATGATCGAAGACAGTGGCATCGCACTGCTGCTCAGCCAGCAACACCTGCTGCCGATGTTGCCCGCCGCCGGTGTCCCGGTGATTGCCCTGGACCAGGCCGCAGGCTGGCTCGACGGCTACAGCCGCGAATCGCTGGCCGTGGATCTCCAGGCGTTGAACCTGGCCTACGTGATCTATACCTCCGGTTCCACCGGCAAACCCAAGGGCGCCGGCAACAGCCATCGTGCGCTGGTCAATCGCTTGTGCTGGATGCAGCACGCCTATGGCCTGGATGAGGGCGACGCGGTCCTGCAGAAAACCCCGTTCAGCTTCGACGTCTCGGTGTGGGAGTTCTTCTGGCCGCTGATGACCGGCGCTCGCCTGGTGGTCGCAGCGCCGGGTGAGCACCGTGAGCCGGCGCGGCTGATCGAAACCATCGGCCGGTACGCCATCACCACCTTGCACTTCGTGCCCTCGATGCTCCAGGCGTTCATCCATGAGCCGGGCGTGCACGCCTGCACGGGCCTCAAGCGCATTGTGTGCAGCGGTGAAGCCTTGCCCCTGGACGCGCAATCGCAAGTGTTCGCCAAGTTGTCGGGGGTGGGGTTGTACAACCTCTATGGTCCGACCGAAGCGGCCATCGATGTGACCCATTGGACCTGCGTCGACGAAGGCGCCGACAGCGTGCCGATCGGCCGTCCGATCGCCAACCTGGCCACTTACGTGCTCGATGCCCAGCTCAACCCGGTGCCCGCCGGCGTCGCGGGTGAGCTGTACCTGGGCGGCACCGGCCTGGCGCGCAGTTACCATCGGCGCCCGGCGCTGACGGCCGAGCGCTTTGTGCCGAGCCCGTTCCTGCGCGGCGAGCGCTTGTATC
Organism: Pseudomonas sp. Q1; assembly: GCF_009935975.1. Lineage (NCBI taxonomy): Bacteria > Pseudomonadati > Pseudomonadota > Gammaproteobacteria > Pseudomonadales > Pseudomonadaceae > Pseudomonas > Pseudomonas sp. Q1. The sequence goes on from NZ_QODI01000012.1 coordinate 35,474, forward strand.
GAACTGGCGACCGTGTGTGCCAGCGTGCCGACGGCGTGATCGAATACCTCGGCCGCCTCGATCATCAGGTGAAACTGCGCGGTTTGCGCATTGAGCTGGGCGAAATCGAGGCCCGCCTGCTGCAGCACCCCACAGTCCGCGAAGCCGTGGTGCTGGTGCAGGGCGGCAAGCAGTTGGTCGGCTACCTGGTGCTGGAAAGCGCCGAACCCGCCGACCTCAAGGCGTGGCTGCTCGGCAGCCTGCCGGAATACATGGTGCCGACGCACCTGATGGTGCTGGCCAAACTGCCGGTGACCGCCAACGGCAAGCTGGATCGCAAAGCCTTGCCGCTGCCGGATGCCGCGCCGCAACAGGCATTCATCGCCCCGGAAAGCGCACTGCAAAAAGCCCTGGCGGCGATCTGGAGCGACGTGCTGGGCCTGGAGCAGGTCGGCGTGGACGACAACTTCTTCGAACTGGGCGGCGATTCGATCATCTCCATCCAGGTGGTCAGCCGTGCACGCCAGGCAGGCATTCGCCTCAGCCCGCGGGACTTGTTCCAGTATCAGAGCGTGCGCAGCCTGGCCTTGGTGGCAAGCTTTGAGCAGGCCAGCGTGATCGACCAGGGGCCGGTCACGGGCGAGGTGGTCCTGACGCCGGTGCAGCAGAGCTTTTTCGAGCAGGCGATCCCGGCGCGCCACCACTGGAACCAGTCGTTGCTGCTGACCCCGCGTGAACGGCTGGAGCCTGGGCGCCTGGAGGCGGCGCTGGTCCAGTTGATCAACCATCACGACGCGCTGCGCCTGCGTTTTGTGCAGCATGCCGATGGCTGGCAGCAAGCCTACGCCGCGCCGGTCAGCGAGGCTGCGTTGTGGCAGTCCCGAGCCGAAGACGACACTCAACTGGCCGCCTTGTGCGATGAAGCCCAGCGCAGTCTCGACCTGGGCCAGGGGCCGCTGTTGCGCGCCGCCCTGGTCAACCTGGGCGATGGCAGCCAGCGCCTGTTGTTGGTGGTGCATCACCTGGTGGTGGATGGCGTGTCGTGGCGCATCCTGCTGGAAGACCTGCAACAGGCTTACCGCGCAGCACCGCTGCCGGCCAAGACCAGCGCTTTCCAGCAGTGGGCTCGGCAGTCGCAGGCTCATGCCCAACGCCTCAATGCGCAACTGCCGTACTGGCAGGCGCAGGCCGTCGACTTCGAGCTGCCCTGCGACAACCCCCACGGTGGCCTGCAAAATCGCCTGGGCAGCAAGCTTGAAATCCGCCTGGATGCCGAACATACCCGCCAACTGCTGCAAGAGGCGCCTGCGGCGTATCGCACCCAGGTCAATGACCTGCTGCTGACCGCACTGGCCCGCGTGGTCGGGCGTTGGAGCGGCCAGCCCGCTGCGTTGATCCAGTTGGAGGGGCATGGGCGTGAAGACCTGTTCGACGATATCGACCTGACGCGCACCGTGGGTTGGTTCACCAGCCTGTTCCCCGTGCGTTTGCAGGCTGAGGGTGAGCTGGCGAGTGCGATCAAATCGGTCAAGGAACAGCTGCGCGCCGTACCCGACAAGGGCTTGGGCTACGGCCTGCTGCGCTACCTGGGCGCTCCTGAGGTGCGCGAGGCCCTGGCCGGCGCCGCTGCGCCGCGTATCACCTTCAACTATCTGGGGCAGTTCGATCGCCAGTTCGATGACTCGACGCTATGGGTGCCGGCCAGCCAGACCAGTGGCCAGGCGCAGGACCCCGAAGCGCCGCTGGCCAACTGGCTGACGGTGGAAGGGCAGGTGTATGGCGGCGAGCTGGCGTTGCAATGGGGCTTCAGCCGCGACATGTTCCAGGCCTCGACCATCCAGCGCCTGGCGGACGAGTACGCCGCTGAACTCAAGGGCTTGATCAAGCACTGCTGCGCCACGCCGGCAGGGCAGGTCACGCCGTCGGACTTCCCGTTGGCACGCTTGACCCAGGCGCAACTGGACGCGCTGCCGGTCGCCGGGCCGGCCATCGCCGATCTGTATCCGCTGTCGCCCATGCAGCAGGGCATGCTGTTCCACACCTTGTACGCGCCCGAGGGGCAGGCTTACATCAACCAACTGCGCCTGGACATCGAAGGTCTGGATCTGCTCAGGTTCGGCCGCGCCTGGCAGGCAGTGCTGGACCGTCACGACATCCTGCGCAGCAGCTTCCATTGGCAGGGCCTGGACAGCGCTCACCAGGTGATTCAGCGTCAGGTCGACCTGCAATTACAGGTGATTGAAGACGTAAACGCCGACTGTGACGCGCTGGCCGTGGCTGAGCGCGAGCGCGGCTTCGAGCTGAGCAGCTCGCCGCTGTTTCGCCTGCTGCTGGTGCGCGGCGCAGGTACGGCCTGGCAGCTGATTTTCACCAGTCACCACATCCTTATGGATGGCTGGAGCAACGCCCAATTGCTCAGTGAAGTCCTCGCCCATTACGCCGGCCAGGCGCTGCCGGCGCCGTTGGGGCAGTTCCGCGATTACCTGGGTTGGCTGCAGCAGCAAGCGTCGGGCGAAGTGTTCTGGAAAGCCGCCCTGGTGCCGTTGCAAGCGCCGACCTTGTTGGCTGACGCGCTGCGTGCGCCGGTCGATGGCGTGGGCATGGCGGATCATCACGTGGCCCTTGGCAGTGAGTTCACCCAACGTCTCGGGGCCTATGCCCGTCAACACAAAGTTACCCTCAACACGCTGTTGCAAGGGGCCTGGAGCCTCTTGTTGCAACGCTACACCGGCCAGGTGTGCGTGGCCTTCGGCGCCACCGTGGCCGGGCGTTCAGCACCGTTGCCGGGGCTCGAACAGCAACTGGGCCTGTTCATCAACACCTTGCCGATCATCAGCGCGGCTGTACCGGCACAATCGGTTGCCGACTGGCTCGGCGAGCTGCAAGCCCTGAACCTCAGCCTGCGCGAGCACGAACACGTGCCGCTCTACGACATCCAGGGCTGGGCCGGTCAACCAGGTGCTGCGCTGTTCGACAGCTTGTTGGTGTTTGAAAACTTCCCGGTGGCCGAGGCCTTGAAGCAGGGCGCACCGGCCGGCCTGCGCTTCGGCCCGTTGCACAACCATGAACACACCCATTACCCACTGACCCTGGGCATCGAGCTGGGCGCCAGCCTGCGCCTGGAGTTCAGCTACGACTGCGCGCGTTTCAGCGCGCCGCAAGTCGCAGGGTTGAGCGCCAATCTGCAGCACCTGTTGACGCAGATGCTCGCCGACGCCCGCGCGCCGCTTGGCACCCTGCAACTGCTGGACGCCAGCGCGCAGCACGACGTGCTTGCACTCAGCCAGTGCGCCGCCGCTGCCCAGCGGCATACGCGGGTCCATGAGCGCATTGCCGCTCAGGCCCAGGCTATCCCGGATGCCTTGGCGGTGCAGGCCGGTGATGTGCGTTTGAGCTATGCCCAACTCAACGCACGCGCCAACCGCCTCGCCCACCATTTGCTGGAGCAGGGCGCAGGCCCGGGCCGGCGGGTAGGGCTGGCGGCACGGCGCGGCCCGCAATTGATCGTCAGCCTGCTGGCGGTGCTCAAGAGCGGCGCAGCCTATGTCCCCCTGGACCCGAACTACCCGGCCGAGCGCCTGGCCTACATGCTGGCTGACAGTCGCCTTGATCTGCTGCTCTGCGAAACCGGGTTGCTCAACGACCTGCCACTGCCCCCGGGGCTGCCCCGCGTAACGTTCACCGCCAGCGGCGACGAGTCGGCCGGCTACCCCGCCAGCAACCCGCTCAATCGGGCAGCGGCGGCTGATCTGGCCTACGTGATCTATACCTCCGGCTCCACCGGCCAGCCTAAGGGCGTGGCCATCGACCACGCGGCCCTCGGCCAGTTCTGCGACAGCGCTGAACGCTACAGCCGCCTGACCGCCGAGGATCGTGTACTGCAATTTGCCACGTTCAGTTTCGACGGCTTTGTCGAACAGTGCTACCCGCCACTGTGTGCCGGCGCGGCGCTGATCATGCGTGGCGATGAACTGTGGGATGCCGGGCAACTGGCGCGGCAAATCGTGGAGCAAGGCGTGACCCTGGCCGACTTGCCGGCGGCCTACTGGTACTTGCTGGCCAAGGAGTGCGCCGTCGACCGCAAGCCACTGGGTAACCTGCGCCAGGTGCATGTGGGCGGTGAGGCCATGTCGGTGGAAGGCTTGCGTGCCTGGCATGCGGCAGGGTTGGGCGGCGTGCGGCTGGTCAATACCTACGGGCCGACCGAAGCCACCGTGGTGTCCAGCGTGCATGACTGCCAACTGGCCGATGCCAGCGAGGTGTTCGGTGTGCCGATTGGGCAGGCGATTGCAGGCCGCTCGCTGTATGTGCTCGACAGCGCTTTTGAGTTGCTGGCCACTGACGGCGTCGGCGAGCTGTGCATCGGCGCCGACGCCGGGCTGGCCCAGGGTTATTTCGACCGCCCGGCGCTGACCGCCGAGCGTTTCCTGCCGGACCCGTTTTCTGCCGTGCCCGGTGCGCGGCTTTATCGCAGTGGCGACCTGGCCCGTTACAACGCGGCAGGCGCCCTGGAGTACGTAGGGCGCATCGACCATCAAGTGAAGATTCGCGGTTTCCGTATCGAAATCGGCGAAATCGAAGCCAGCCTGCAAGCCTTGCCCCAGGTGCGCGAAGCGGCGGTGATCGCCCAGCCGAGCGCCACCGGCGCGCAATTGGTGGCCTACATCGTTGCCGCCCGCGAGCAGGTACTGGACACCCAGGCACTGGCGAGCACGCTGCGCCAATCCCTGCCGGACTACATGGTGCCGGCCCATTGGCAGGTGCTGGACGCCTTGCCGTTGAACAACAACGGCAAGCTCGACCGTCGCGCATTGCCACTGCCGGACCTGAACCGGATGCAGCACGCCTACGTCGCCCCCCACAGCGCCATGCAAATCCAACTGGCGGCGATCTGGCAGGCCGTGTTGCAGGTTGAGCAGGTCGGGCTCGATGACCATTTCTTCGAGCGCGGCGGCCATTCGTTGCTGGCCACCCAAGTGATTTCGCGGGTGCGCCAGGCCCTTTCGCTGGAAGTGCCGTTGCGCACGCTGTTCGAGCAGCCGACCCTGCAAGCATTCGCGGCCGCCTGCGCGGGGCTGCAAGCCGACACCGCGCCGCCGCTGGTGGCGGTGAAGCGCGATCAACCGCTGCCGTTGTCCTTTGCCCAGGAACGCCAATGGTTCCTCTGGCAATTGGACCCGGCCAGCCCCGCTTATCACGTGCCGAGCGCCTTGCACCTGCGCGGCCCGTTGGACATCGCCGCGTTGGAGCTGGCCTTTCAAACACTGGTGCAGCGTCATGAGCCGCTGCGCACCACTTTTGTGGAGCAGGGCGAGCAGACCTGGCAGGTGATTCAACCGCGCCAGACGACTTCCATCGAGCTCGAATACGTCGCCGCTTCCAGCGTCGAGCAGGCCGTAACGCAAGAGATCCAGCGCCCGTTCGACCTGCGCAACGGCCCGCTGATGCGCGTCAAACTGCTGGTGGTGGCGCCCGAGCACCACGTGCTGGTGATCACCCAGCATCACGTCATCTCCGACGGCTGGTCGATGCAGGTCATGATCGACGAACTGGTGGCGCTCTATCAGGGCCAGGCTCCGCTGCCGGCGTTGCCGCTCCAGTACGCCGACTATGCCGTGTGGCAGCGCGATTGGATGGCGGCCGGGGAAAAACAGCGTCAGCTCGATTACTGGCGTGAGCGCCTGGGCAGTGAACACGCGGTGCTGGAGTTGCCGCTGGACCATCCGCGTCCGGCGCAGCAAAGCCATCGCGGTGCACGCTGCACGATTGAGCTGGACCGCGCCTTGTTGGCCGAACTCAAGGCCCTGGCCCAGCGCCAGGACGTGACCTTGTTCATGTTGCTGCTGGCGTCGTTCCAGACCTTGCTGCATCGCTACAGCGGGCAGTCGCAGATTCGTGTCGGGGTGCCGATCGCCAACCGCAACCGCCTGGAAACCGAGCGGCTGATCGGTTTCTTCGTCAACACCCAGGTGCTGCAAGCCGACCTCAGCGGGCACATGACCTTCGAGCAGTTGCTGGCCCAGGTCAAGCGCCGGGCCCTGGAGGCCCAGGCCCACCAGGACTTGCCCTTCGAACAATTGGTGGAGGCGCTGCAACCGGAGCGCAGCCTCAGCCATAACCCGCTGTTCCAGGTGATGTTCAACCACCAGGACAACCTGCGTCCGGCTCCAGTGCAGTTGCCCGGCCTGGACCTGCAGCCGGTGGACTGGGCGGCGCACACCACCCAGTTCGACCTGAACCTGGAAACCGAAGCATCGGCCGACGGTTTGTGGGCCTCGCTGACCTACGCCACCGACCTGTTTGAGGCGGCGACCGTGGAACGCTTGGCCGAGCACTGGCAAAACCTGCTGCGTGCCGTGGTGCGTGACGGGGCGCTGCCCCTGGATGAGTTGCCGATGCTCAGCACGGCGCAATCGCAGCAACTGATCAGCGACTGGAACCGCAGCGACCACGCTTACCCGCATGAGCGTTGCGTGCATCAGTTGTTCGAAGCCCAAGCGCTGGCCCAGCCGCACGCGGTTGCGCTGCAATTCAATGACCAGGCCCTGAGCTATGGCGAACTCAACCGACGCGCCAATCGCCTGGCCCACCGCTTGATCGCCGCCGGCGTCGGCCCGGATGTGCTGGTCGCCGTGCATGTCGAACGCTCGCTCGACATGATCGTCAGTCTGCTGGCCACGCTCAAGGCCGGTGGCGCCTACGTGCCGCTGGACCCGCAATTCCCAGCGGACCGGCTGGCCTTCATGCTCGAAGACAGCCGCGCCCGGGTGCTGTTGACCCAGCCGCACCTGCTCGGGCAACTGGCGCAACCGCAAGGTCTGCGGGTGTTGCAGGTGGACGCCGCCGACGGCGCTGAACACAACCCACAGGTTGAGGTTACGCCGGAGCACCTGGCTTACGTGATCTACACCTCCGGCTCCACGGGCAAGCCCAAGGGCGTGATGGTGCGACACCAAGCGTTGTGCAGCTTTACCAGCGGCATGGCCGACACCCTGCACATCGATGCGCAGGCACGCGTGCTGTCGCTGACCACGTTCTCGTTCGATATTTTTGCCCTGGAGCTTTACGTACCATTGACGGTCGGCGCCACGTTACTGTTGAGCGACCAGGCAATGGCCCTCGACCCGGAAGCCATTCTCGACCTGGCTCACCAGCAATCGGCCAGTGTGCTGCAAGCCACGCCGTCCACCTGGCGCATGCTGCTCGACAGCCCACGCGCCGAGCTGTTGCGCGGTATTCAATGCCTGTGTGGCGGCGAGGCGCTGCCGACGGACCTGGCCCAGCGCCTGCTCGACCTGCAAGGGCCGGTCTGGAACCTCTATGGTCCGACGGAAACCACCATCTGGTCGGCTGCCCACCGTCTGTCTCAGGCGCAGCCTTTTGTCGGACGGCCGATCGCCAATACCTCGCTGTTCATCCTGAATGCCGGCATGACCCCGTGCCCGTTGGGCGCCCCCGGTGAGTTGCTGATCGGCGGCGTGGGCTTGGCGCGGGGTTATCACGCACGGCCGGCACTCACCGCCGAACGCTTCGTGCCCAACCCCTTCGGCGCCCCTGGCGAGCGCCTGTACCGCACTGGCGACCTGGCGCGTTACCGCGCCGACGGTGTGGTGGAATACATCGGCCGGGTCGACCATCAGGTCAAGGTGCGCGGTTTCCGCATCGAATTGGGCGAGATCGAGGCCTGCCTGCGCGAGCACCACGGTGTGCGTGAAGCCGTGGTGCTGGCCGACAACGAGCGCTTGATCGCTTATCTGGTCAGTGCGGCGCCCGATACGCAGGAGGCGTACAAAGCCGCCCTGCGCGAGCGCCTGCCGGATTACATGGTACCGGCGCACTTGCTGTTTCTCGACAGCCTGCCGTTGACCCCCAACGGTAAGCTTGACCGCAAGGCGCTGCCCAAGCCGGACGCGAGCCTGGCGCGCCAACGCCATGTGGCGCCGGTCAGCCCAAGGGAACAAGAGGTTGCGGCGATCTGGGCCGAGGTGCTGGACGTGCCGCAGGTCGGCCTCGACGATCACTTCTTCGAACTGGGCGGGCATTCGCTGCTGGCCACGCGGGTGGTGTCGCGCGTGCGTCAGGCACTGGCCCTGGAAGTGGCGCTCAAGACCCTGTTCGAACAACCCTTGCTGGGTGACTTCGTACGTGCCCTGGGCGAAGAGGGCGTCGCCGCACCGGCGCTGCTCAAGGCCGACCGCACGCAGCCGTTGCCGCTGTCCTATGCCCAGGAGCGCCAATGGTTCCTCTGGCAACTGGACCCGCACAGTGCGGCTTACCACATTCCCAGCGCTTTGCGTCTGCACGGCCCGCTGGACCTGGACGCACTGCAACGCAGCTTCGACAGCTTGCTGGCCCGCCACGAAAGCCTGCGCACCCATTTGCGCCAGGACGCCGGCGGTACGGTGCAGGTCATTGAAGCGACCGGCGTGATCGATATCGCCCTGGCCGACACCGAATACGCCGACCTCAAGGCGCGGGTTGCGGACGAGATCGCACGGCCGTTCGACCTGCTGCGCGGGCCGCTGCTGCGGGTGACGTTGTTGCGTCTGGCCGAGGATGATCATGTGCTGGTGCTGGTGCAGCATCACATCGTCTCCGATGGTTGGTCGATGCAATTGATGGTCGAGGAACTGGTGCAGTCGTACGCCGCCTTCAGCCAGGGTGAGCAACCGCAGCTGCCGGCGCTGCCGATCCAGTACGCCGACTATGCCGTGTGGCAACGCCAATGGATGGAAGCCGGCGAGAAAGCGCGTCAACTGGCCTACTGGCGCGAGCAACTGGGCGGTGAACAGCCGGTACTGGAATTGCCGTTTGACCACCCGCGCCCGGCGCTGCCCAGCCATCGTGGGGCACGCTTGGGTATCGAGTTGGCGCCCGAGTTATTGGCCGGGTTGCGCCAACTGGCGCACAACACCGGGGTGACGTTGCCGATGGTGCTGCTGTCGTCCTACCAGGCGCTGCTGCACCGCTACAGCGGCCAGGAAGATGTGCGCGTCGGGGTGCCGATCGCCAACCGCAACCGCCTTGAAACCGAGGGGTTGATCGGTTTCTTCGTCAACACCCAGGTGCTCAAGGCCGATCTCCATGGGCAGATGAGCGTGGAGCAATTGCTCGCCCAGGTACGCCAACGCTCCTTGCAGGCCCAGGCCCATCAGGACCTGCCGTTCGAACAACTGGTGCAAGCGCTGCAACCGGAGCGCAGCCTCAGCCTGAGCCCGTTGTTCCAGGTGCTGTTCAACCACCGCGTCACTGCGGCGGACAGCCACTTGCAACGCTTGGTCGACCTGCACGTCGAGGTATTGAGCGGGGAGGACGGCGTCGCGCAGTTCGACCTGGCGCTGGACGTGGAAGAAAGCCAGCAGGCGCTGCGCGCCTCCCTGAGTTACGCCACCGACCTGTTTGCCCCGGCCACCATCGAACGCATGGCCGGGCATTGGCAGAACCTGTTGCAAGGGATGGTCGCCAACCCTGCGCAACCCCTCAGCCAACTGCCGTTGCTGGATGCTGCCGAGCAACAGCAGATTCTCGACCGTTGGAACTGCACCGATTCCGGCTTCTCGGCCGAGCGCCTGGTGCATCAGCTATTCGCCGACCGCGCCCGGGAGAACCCCGACGCCGTCGCAGTGAAGTTCGATACGCACACCCTGAGTTATGGCGAGCTCGAGCGCCAGGCCAACCGCCTGGCCCATGCGCTGATCGCCCGTGGCGTGGGGCCGGAAGTGCGTGTGGCCATTGCCATGCCGCGCAGCGCCGAGATCATGGTGGCGTTCCTGGCGGTGCTCAAGGCCGGTGGCGTGTACGTGCCGCTGGATATCGAGTACCCACGCGATCGCCTGCTGTACATGATGCAGGACAGTCGTGCGCAACTGCTGCTGAGCCATACCGTGGCATTGCAGCAACTGCCGGTTCCCGATGGCCTGGACACCCTGGCGATCGATCGCACCGAGGACTGGGCCGACTACCGCGATACCGCGCCGCAGGTGAGGCTGGACGGCGACAACCTGGCCTACGTGATCTACACCTCCGGTTCCACCGGCCTGCCCAAGGGCGTGGCGGTGTCCCACGGGCCGTTGGTGGCGCACATCATCGCCACCGGCGAGCGCTATGAAACCGGGCCGACCGATTGCGAATTGCACTTCATGTCCTTCGCCTTCGACGGCTCCCACGAAGGCTGGATGCACCCGCTGATCAACGGCGCCAGTGTGCTGATCCGCGACGACAGCCTGTGGCTGCCGGAATACACCTACGAACAGATGCACCGTCACAAGGTGACCATGGCAGTGTTCCCGCCGGTGTACCTGCAACAACTGGCCGAACATGCCGAACGAGACGGCAACCCGCCGGCGGTGCGTGTGTATTGCTTTGGCGGTGATGCGGTGGCGCAGGCGAGCTATGACCTCGCCTGGCGCGCACTGCGCCCGACCTACCTGTTCAATGGCTACGGCCCGACGGAAACCGTGGTCACGCCGCTGTTGTGGAAAGCCCGCCAGGGCGACCCGTGCGGGGCGGTGTATGCGCCGATCGGCACGCTGCTGGGCAACCGCAGCGGCTACGTGCTCGATGCGCAATTGAACCTGCAACCCATCGGCGTGGCGGGTGAGTTGTACCTGGGGGGCGAGGGCGTGGCGCGGGGTTACCTGGAGCGTCCGGCGTTGACCGCCGAGCGTTTTGTGCCGGACCCGTTCGGCAAGCCCGGCAGCCGTGTGTATCGCAGCGGCGACCTGACCCGTGGGCGCCCGGACGGCGTGGTGGATTACCTGGGGCGTGTCGACCATCAGGTGAAAATTCGCGGCTTCCGCATCGAACTGGGTGAAATCGAAGCGCGCCTGCGCGAGCAGGACAGCGTGGGTGAAACCGTGGTGATGGCCCAGGAAGGCCCGACCGGCAAGCAGTTAGTGGCGTACGTCGTGCCGGCCGATGCCGGCCTGAGCAATCAGGCCGAGTTCCGTGACGCCTTGCGCCGCGCCCTGAAAGCCCGCCTGCCGGATTACATGGTGCCTGCGCACTTCATGTTCCTGGCCCAGATGCCGCTGACGCCCAACGGCAAGCTCGACCGCAAGGGCCTGCCCGAGCCGGACGCAAGCCTGCTGCAACAGCAGTACGTGGCGCCTGAGAGCGAACTGGAGCAACAGATCGCCGCGATCTGGGCCGAGGTACTGCGCTTGCCGCAGGTGGGCTTGAACGACAACTTCTTCGAAGTCGGCGGCCACTCCTTGCTGGCGATCCAGATCACCTCGAGGGTCCAGGCCGAACTGGGCCTGGAGGTGCCGCTGGTGGAACTGTTCCAGACCGAATCGCTGCGCAGCTACGTGCAGGCTGCAGCCACCTTCCGCGCCGGCAGTGCGGAGGATTTTGATGATCTACGTGACTTTTTGAGCGAACTAGAGGCGATTTGAACCATGCTTTCCAACTCCAATATCGACCTGGTGTCGCGCTTTCTTCGCTTGCCTCTGGAGCAGCGCCAGCAGTTCTACCAGCGCTTGCAAAGCCGTGGCATGAGTTTCGCTCAACTGCCGATTGCCCCCACGCGGCACGATGCCGAAGTGCTGCCGTTGTCTTACGCCCAGGAGCGCCAGTGGTTTCTCTGGCAACTGGACCCAGAGAGCGCCACCTACCACATCCCCGGTGCCCTGCGTTTGCAGGGGCGCCTGGACTTGGCGGCACTGCAGCGCAGCTTCGACAGCCTGCTGGCCCGTCACGAAAGCCTGCGCACCCGATTGGTCGAGCAGGGCGAACAGGTGCTGCAAACGGTGCTGCCCGAGGCGCAGGTCGAGATCCATCAGGCGTGCATTGAAGAAGCGCAGTTGCTGGCCTTCGTGGAAGCGGAAGTCGCACGGCCGTTCGATCTGCACCAGGCGCCGCTGTTGCGGGTGACCCTGTTGCAGTTGGCTGAAGACGAACACGTGCTGGTGATGGTGCAGCATCATATCGTCTCAGATGGGTGGTCGATGCAGGTGATGGTCGAGGAGCTGGTGCAACTCTACGCGGCCTTCAGCCAGGGCACTGAGCGGCAATTGCCGGCGCTGCCGATCCAGTACGCCGACTACGCCCTGTGGCAACGCGGCTGGATGGAGGCGGGGGAGCGCGCGCGTCAATTGGAGTACTGGCAAACTCTGTTGGGCGGCGAACAACCGGTGCTGGAACTGCCCCTGGACCGCCCGCGCCCGGCCCAGCAAAGCCATCGCGGTGCGAGCCTGCAAGTGCACCTGCCTGCGGCGCTGGTCGCGGGCCTCAAACGCCTGGCGCAGCAAGAGGGCGTGACGCCGTTCATGTTGTTGCTGGCGTCGTTCCAGACCTTGCTCTATCGCTACAGCGGGCAGTCGGATATCCGTATCGGCGTGCCGATTGCCAACCGTAACCGCGTCGAGACCGAGCGGCTGATCGGTTTTTTCGTCAATACCCAAGTGCTCAAGGCCGACCTTGACGGGCAGATGACCTTCGCCGAGCTGCTGCAACAGACCAAACGCCGCGCCCTCGAAGCCCAGGCCCATCAGGACCTGCCATTCGAGCAACTGGTGGTGGCCTTGCAGCCGGAACGCAGCCTGAGCCATAACCCGTTGTTCCAGGTGATGTTCAACCATCAGACCGACGCCCAGGGCGGTCGCGACGGCCAGCAACTGCCGGGCCTGCACGTGGTGGAGCTGGACTGGGACAACCACACCACCCACTTCGACCTGAGCCTGGACACTCATGAGTCCGCCGAAGGGTTCTGGGCGGCGCTGACCTATGCCACCGACTTGTTCGATGCCGCGACGATCACGCGTCTGGCCGAACATTGGCAGAACCTGCTGGCGGCGATCGTCAGCACGCCTCACTGCCGTCTCGCGGAACTGGCCATGCTGAGCACCGCGCAAACCCACGCGCTGCTGCACGACTGGAATGCCCCGGCGACGGCCGCCGAACCCGAGGCGGTGCATCATCGGTTCGAGGTGCAGGCCCAGGCTCAACCCGAGCATCCGGCGCTGGTACTGGATGACCAGGTCATCAGCTATGGCGAATTGAACCGGCAGGCCAACCGTCTCGCGCACTACCTGATCGCCCAGGGCGTCGGCCCGGAAGTGTTGGTGGGCGTTGCCGTCGAGCGCTCCTTTGCGATGGTGGTCAGCCTGCTGGCGGTGCTCAAGGCCGGGGGGGCCTATGTGCCACTTGATCCGCAGTATCCCCGTGAACGCCTGGTGCACATGCTCGAAGACAGCGCCGCGCAACGGGTGCTCACCCAGTCCCACTTGCGCCCGCGTCTGCCGTTGCCGGCGGGGCTGGCGGCATTGGACCTTGACCGTGCCGACAGCGCATTGGCGCAGTACAGCGACGAGAATCCGCAACGGGCTTTTGAACCGCAGAGCCTGGCCTATGTGATCTACACCTCCGGCTCCACCGGCAGACCCAAGGGCGTTGCCATCAACCATGCCGCCTTGAGTGAGTTCGCCGGTATCGCGGCGCACTATTCACGGCTGGTCCCGAGTGACCGGGTGTTGCAGTTCGCGACCCTGAACTTCGATGGTTTCGTCGAGCAGCTGTACCCGGCGCTGACCCTGGGCGCCAGCGTGATCCTGCGCGGGCCGCAGCTGTGGGACGGCGCCGAGTTGTACCGGCAGATCATCGCCCAGGGCATTACCCTGGCCGACTTGCCGACCGCCTACTGGAAGCTGTTCCTGCACGATTGCCTGGCAGCCGGGCCACGCAGTTATGGGGCGTTGCGCCAGATCCATATCGGCGGCGAAGCCATGCCGCTGGATGGGCCGATGTTGTGGCAGCGGGCGGGGCTGGGCCATGTGCGCCTGCTCAACACCTACGGGCCGACCGAAGCCACGGTGGTGTCCAGCGTGCTCGATTGTACCGACCCTGCCAGCGTGGTCGGCGTCACGGCCAGCCCGATTGGCCGTGCACTGCCTGGGCGCGGCTTGTATGTGCTGGACGGAGACCTGAACCTGTTGCCGACCGGGGCCGTCGGCGAGTTGTATATCGCCAGCGCCAGCGGTTTGGCCCGCGCTTATTTGCAGCGCCCGGGCCTGACCGCCGAGCGCTTTGTCGCCGACCCGTTCGGCGCAGCCGGCGAGCGCCTGTATCGCAGTGGCGACCTGGCGCGTTATCGCGCCGACGGTGTGGTCGAGTACGTCGGGCGTGTCGACCACCAAGTGAAAATCCGCGGTTTCCGCATTGAACTGGGGGAGATCGAAGCCTTGCTGCTGGCCCAGGACAGCGTGCGCGAAGCGCTGTTGCTGGCGGCCGACAACCAATTGTTGGCCTACCTGGTGCCGACGCAGCCGTTGTCCGACGCCGAGCGCGTGGCGGCGGGCGAGCTATTGATGCAGACCCTGCGTGAGCATCTGCCGGACTACATGGTGCCCGCGCACCTGATCTTCCTCGACCGCATGCCCCTCAACCCCAACGGCAAGCTGGACCGCCAGGCGCTGCCCAAGCCGGACGGCAGCCCGCTGCAGCAGGCATGGCTGGCGCCGGTCAGCGCGTTGCAGCAGCAAGTCGCGGCAATCTGGGCGGATATCCTAGGTGTCGAGCGGGTCGGTTTGAACCAGCACTTCTTTGAACTGGGCGGGCATTCGCTGCTGGCAATGCAGGTGGTATCGCGTATTCGCCAGGCGCTGGGCCTGGAAGTGCCGCTCAAGGCGCTCTTTGAACACCCGCGCCTGGACGCTTTCGTGGCCGCGATGCAGGTCCAGGACAACAGCGCGCCAACGGCTCCGGCCTTATTGCCGGCCGGGCGCGAACAGCCGCTGCCGCTGTCGTACGCCCAGGAGCGCCAGTGGTTTCTCTGGCAGTTGGAGCCCCACAGCGCGGCCTATCACATCCCCAGCGCACTGCGTTTGCACGGGCAGTTGGACCATGCCGCGCTGCAACGCAGCTTTGACACGCTGCTGGCCCGTCACGAAAGCCTGCGTACCCATATCCGCCAGGAGCCTGCGGGCGCGGTGCAGGTGATCGAGCCGTTTGCGAGGTTGCCCATCACCCAGGTGGATATCGATGAAACCCAGCTCAAGGCGCGGGTCGAGGCAGAGATCGCCCAGCCGTTCGATCTGCAACAAGGCCTATTGTTGCGCGTGACCTTGTTGCGCCTTGCGGCGGACGAACATGTGTTGGTGCTGGTGCAGCATCACATCGTCTCCGATGGCTGGTCGATGCAGTTGATGGTCGAGGAGTTGGTGCAGTTGTATGCCGCTTACAGCCAGGGCCAGGACTTGCAGCTGCCGGCGTTGCCGATCCAGTACGCCGACTATGCCGTGTGGCAGCGCCAGTGGATGGATGCTGGCGAGAAGCAGCGTCAGTTGGCGTACTGGCGCGACGTGCTCGGCGGTGAGCAAAGCGTGCTGGAGTTGCCGTTCGACCACCCGCGCCCGGCGGTGCAAAGCCATCGCGGTGCGCGCCTGGCCATTGAGCTGGCACCGGCTTTGACGGTTGAGCTCAAGGCGTTGGCCCAGCAACAAGGCGTCACGCTGTTCATGCTGTTGCTGGCGTCGTTCCAGACCCTGTTGCACCGCTACAGTGGCCAGGAAGAGATTCGCGTCGGCGTACCGATCGCCAACCGCAACCGCAGCGAGACCGAACGCCTGATCGGTTTCTTCGTCAACACCCAGGTGCTCAAGGCCG
The DNA here is from genome assembly GCF_009935975.1 of Pseudomonas sp. Q1. Classification (NCBI taxonomy): domain Bacteria; kingdom Pseudomonadati; phylum Pseudomonadota; class Gammaproteobacteria; order Pseudomonadales; family Pseudomonadaceae; genus Pseudomonas; species Pseudomonas sp. Q1. Next base: position 51,056 of record NZ_QODI01000012.1, read on the forward strand.
ATCTGCACGGCCAGATGAGTGTCGAGCAGTTGCTGCAACATACCCGCCAGCGGGCGCTGGAGGCTCAGTCGCATCAGGATTTGCCGTTCGAGCAACTGGTCGAAGCCCTGCAGCCGGAGCGCAGCCTGAGTCACAACCCGCTGTTCCAGGTGATGTTCAACCACCAGACCGATGTCGGCCAGGCGCAGGTGCAGCAGCAACTGCCACGCCTGCGGGTTGAAGGCCTGGAGTGGGAAAGCAAGACCGCCCACTTTGATCTGGACCTCGATATCCAGGAGTCTACCGAAGGTATCTGGGCGACCTTGGGGTACGCCCAGGACCTGTTCGAAGCCGCCACCGTGCAACGCATGGCCCGGCATTGGCAGAACCTGTTGCAAGGCATGGTCGCCAACCCTGCACAACCCCTGAGCCAACTGCCGTTGCTGGATGCTGCCGAGCAACAGCAAATTCTCGATCGTTGGAACTGCACCGATTCCGGCTTCTCGGCCGAGCGCCTGGTGCATCAGCTGTTCGCCGACCGCGCCCGGGAGAACCCCGACGCCGTCGCAGTGAAGTTCGATACGCAAACCCTGAGTTATGGCGAACTCGACCGCCAGGCCAACCGCCTGGCCCAGGCGCTGATCGCCCGTGGTGTTGGCCCGGAAGTGCGCGTGGCCATCGCCATGCCGCGCAGTGCCGAAATCATGGTGGCCTTCCTGGCGGTGCTCAAGGCCGGCGGCGTGTACGTGCCGCTGGATATCGAGTACCCGCGTGATCGCCTGCTGTACATGATGCAGGATAGCCGCTCCCAGCTGTTGCTGACCCATTCGGCGGTGCAGCAACGCTTGCCGATTCCCGAGGGTTTGCAAGCCCTGGCAATCGATGAGGTGTCGGTGTGGGCAGATTACAGCGACAGTGCGCCGCAAGTGACGCTATACGGCGACAACCTGGCCTACGTGATCTACACCTCCGGCTCCACCGGCCTGCCCAAGGGCGTGGCGGTGTCCCACGGGCCGTTGGTGGCGCACATCATCGCCACCGGTGAGCGCTATGAAACCGGGCCGACCGATTGCGAATTGCACTTCATGTCCTTCGCCTTCGACGGCTCCCACGAAGGCTGGATGCACCCGCTGATCAACGGCGCCAGCGTGCTGATCCGCGACGACAGCCTATGGCTGCCGGAATACACCTACGAGCAGATGCACCGTCACAAGGTGACCATGGCGGTGTTCCCGCCGGTGTACCTGCAACAGCTGGCCGAGCATGCCGAGCGTGACGGCAACCCGCCGGCCGTGCGTGTGTATTGCTTCGGCGGTGATGCTGTGGCCCAGGCGAGCTATGACCTGGCCTGGCGCGCACTGCGCCCGACCTACCTGTTCAACGGGTATGGGCCGACGGAAACCGTGGTCACGCCGCTGCTGTGGAAAGCCCGCCAGGGCGACCCATGCGGGGCGGTGTATGCGCCGATCGGCACGCTGCTGGGCAACCGCAGCGGCTACGTGCTCGATGCGCAGTTGAACCTGCAACCCATCGGTGTGGCCGGTGAGTTGTACCTGGGCGGCGAGGGCGTGGCGCGGGGTTACCTGGAGCGTCCGGCGTTGACCGCCGAGCGTTTTGTGCCGGACCCGTTCGGCAAGCCCGGTAGCCGCGTGTATCGCAGTGGCGACCTGACCCGTGGACGCCCGGACGGCGTGGTGGATTACCTGGGGCGTGTCGACCATCAGGTGAAGATCCGTGGTTTCCGCATCGAACTGGGTGAAATCGAAGCGCGCCTGCGCGAGCAGGACAGCGTGGGTGAAACCGTGGTGGTGGCCCAGGAAGGCCCGACCGGCAAGCAACTGGTGGCCTATGTGGTGCCCCTGGACCCAACCCTGCTGGACGACGCCGTGGCCCAGTCCAACGGCCGCGAAGCCCTGCGTCGCGCCTTGAAAACCCGCCTGCCGGACTACATGGTGCCCACGCATCTGCTGTTCCTCGAACGCATGCCGCTGACACCTAACGGCAAACTCGACCGCAAGGGCCTGCCGAAGCCGGATGTGAGCCAGTTGCAGCAGGTGTATGTGGCGCCCCAGAGCAAGCTGGAGCAGCAGATCGCCGCGATCTGGGCCGATGTGCTGCGTTTGCCGCAGGTGGGGCTGCACGACAACTTCTTCGAACTGGGCGGTGACTCGATCATTTCGATCCAGGTGGTCAGCCGCGCGCGCCAGGCCGGTGTGCGGTTCACGCCCAAGGACCTGTTCCAGCACCAGACCGTGCAGAGCCTGGCTGCCGTGGCCCGTGAAGGCGAGGGCGCGGTGCAGTTGGACCAGTCGGCGCAGACCGGCGCGTTGTTGCTGCTGCCGGTGCAGCAGGCGTTTTTTGCCGATGAAATCCCCCAGCGTCACCACTGGAACCAGTCGGTGGTGCTGCAGCCCCACCAGCCATTGCAGGCGTCGCTGCTGGTCGCGGCCTTACAAGCGCTGGTCGTGCACCACGATGCGTTGCGCACGGCATTCGTCGAGGGCGCGGCGGGCTGGAACGCGACGTATCGCGAGCCGCAGCTGCATCAGGCGGACCAGCTGTTGTGGCAGACGTCGCTGAATCAGGTCGAGGAGCTCGACGCCCTGGGCGACGAAGCCCAGCGCAGCCTTGATCTGGCGACCGGCCCCTTGCTGCGTGCGGTGCTGGCGCAATTGCCCGACGGCTCCCAGCGTTTGCTGCTGGTGATCCACCATTTGGTGGTGGACGGCGTGTCCTGGCGCATCCTGCTGGAAGACCTGCAACGCGCCTATCAGCAGCTCGCCCAAGGTGCCCCAGTGGTCTTGCCGGCCAAGACCAGCGCCACCCGCGCCTGGGCCGAACGCCTACAAACCTATGCGCGCAGCGCGGCGCTGGAGCAGGAGCTGGGCTGGTGGCAAACGCAGTTGCAGGGCAGCCCTACCGATTTGCCGGTGGCCGACCCGCACGCCAGCTTGAGCAACCGCCTGGCCCTGAGCGTGAGCACCCAACTGGACGCGAGCGATACCCGTCGTTTGTTGCAAGACGCACCGAGTGCCTACCGTACCCAGATCAACGACCTGCTGCTGACGGCCCTGGCCCGAGTCATCGTGCGCTGGACGGGTGAGGCGTCGATGTTGATCCGCCTGGAGGGCCATGGGCGCGAAGACCTGTTCGACGAGATCGACCTGACCCGTACGGTCGGTTGGTTCACCAGCCTCTATCCGCTGCAACTGGTGCCGGCGGACTCCCTGGCCGCGTCCCTCAAACAGATCAAGGAGCAACTGCGCGCGGTGCCCGACAAGGGCCTGGGGTTCGGCGCGCTGCGCTACCTGGGCAATCCCGAGGCACAACAGGCGCTGGCCGCCTTGCCGCGTCCACGCATTACCTTCAACTACCTGGGGCAGTTCGACGCCAGTTTCGACAGCGGCGAGCAAGAGGGGCTGTTCGCGCCCTCCGGTGACGCCAGCGGTGCCGAGCAAAGCCCCGATGCACCCCTGGGCAACTGGCTGGAGATCAACGGCCAGGTCTACGGCGGCGAGCTGAAGTTGAACTGGAGTTTCAGCCAGGCCATGTTTGACGAAGCCACCGTGCAGCAGCTGGCCGACGATTACGCCGCGCAACTGAAGGCGCTGATTGATCACTGCTGTGAGCCGGCCAGCCAGGGCGTGACGCCGTCGGACTTCTCCTTGGCGCGGTTGTCGCAAGCGCAACTGGATGCCTTGCCGCTGAATGTCGGTGAGGTCGAAGACCTGTATCCGCTGTCGCCCATGCAGCAAGGCATGTTGTTCCAATCGTTGTATGGCGCAGGGTCTGGGGATTACATCAACCAGATGCGTATCGATGTGCAGGGCCTGGACGTCCCGCGTTTTCGCCAGGCGTGGCAGGCGGCGGTCGACCGTCACGAGATCCTGCGCAGTGGTTTCCTCTGGCAGACCGAGCTTGAGCAACCCTTGCAGGTGGTCTACAAACAGGCCCGCCTGCCGTTTACCGAACTCGATTGGCGCGAGCGGGCAGACCGCGCCCAGGCGCTGGATGACAGGGCGCAGGCCGCCAGGACCCAGGGTTTTGTGCTGGAGCAGGCGCCGTTGTTGAGCTTGTCGGTGGTGCGTACCGCAGCGTCGAGTTATCACCTGATCTACACCAACCACCATATGCTGATGGACGGCTGGAGCGGTTCGCAGCTGTTCGGCGAAGTGTTGCAGCAGTACGCCGGTGAAGCGTTGCCGGCGCCGACCGGGCGTTACCGCGACTACATCGCCTGGTTGCAGGCGCAGGACAAGGCGGTCAGCGAAGCGTTCTGGAAAGACCAGCTGGCAAACCTGCGTGAGCCAACCCGCCTGGCCCGTGAGGTGCGCGACGCGCAACCTGGGGCCAACGGCGAGTACCGCCTGAGCCTGGATGCCGCGCAAACCGAACAGCTGAAAACCTTCGCCCAGCGCAACAAAGTGACGCTCAATACCTTGGTGCAAGGCGCTTGGCTATTGCTGCTGCAGCATCACACCGGGCAGGCCACGGTCGCCTTCGGTGCCACCGTGGCCGGGCGCCCGGCGGAACTGCGCGGCATCGAGCAGCAAGTCGGCTTGTTCATCAACACCCTGCCGGTGGTGGCGACGCCGGATGTGCAATGGACGGTCAGCCAGTGGCTGCAACAGGTGCAGGCACAGAACGTGCGCTTGCGTGAGCAGGAGCACACGCCGTTGTTCGACATCCAGCGCTGGGCCGGGTTGGGCGGCGAGGCGTTGTTCGACAGCATCCTGGTGTTCGAAAACTACCCGGTGTCCGAGGCGCTGGAGCAGAGCGCGCCGTCGGGGCTGAGCTTTGGTGCGGTACACAGCCTGGAGCAGACCCACTATCCGTTGACCGTGCTGCTGGAGATTGGCGAGACCTTGGGCCTGGAGTTCAATTACAACCGCCAGTGCTTCAGCGCACCGCACATTCAACGCCTGGCCGAGCACTTCCAGCAATTGCTGCAAGCACTGGCCGGCGATGCCTCGCAGCGCCTTGGTGCATTGCCTTCACTGGCCCGCGACGAGCGCGAGCAGGTGCTGCTGGGGTGGAACGCCACGGCCGAGAGTTATCCGCTGGATCAGGCGGTGCATCAATGGATCGAGGCACAGGTGGTGCGTACGCCGCAGGCGCCGGCCGTGGTGTTTGGCGGGCAGTGCCTGAGCTACGCCGAGTTGAATGCGCGGGCCAACCGCCTGGCCCATCGCTTGATCGCAGAGGGTGTCGGGCCGGACGTGCTGGTCGGGCTGGCGCTGGAGCGTTCGCTGGAAATGGTGGTGGGCCTGTTGGCGGTGCTCAAGGCCGGCGGCGCCTACGTCCCGCTGGACCCGGAATACCCGCGTGACCGGCTGGCCTACATGCTCGAAGACAGCGGCGTTGCCTTGTTGTTGACCCAGGGTCATCTGCTGGCGCAACTGCCGATCCCCCAGGGCGTACAACACCTGGTGCTGGAGCCGGGTGATGCCTGGCTGGCGGACTATGCCGAGCACAACCCAGGCATTGCGGTTGATGGCGAAAACCTTGCCTATGTTATCTACACCTCCGGCTCCACCGGCCAACCCAAGGGCGCCGGCAATCGCCACAACGCCCTGACCAACCGGTTGTGCTGGATGCAGCAAGCCTATGGCCTGGATGCCAGTGACAGTGTGCTGCAGAAAACCCCGTTCAGCTTCGACGTGTCGGTGTGGGAGTTCTTCTGGCCGTTGATGACCGGCGCGCGCCTGGTCGTGGCAGCGCCGGGAGATCATCGTGACCCGGCCCGGCTGGTCAAGTTGATCAACGCCGAGACCATCACCACGCTGCACTTCGTGCCGTCGATGTTGCAGGCATTCCTGCAGGACGCGGCGGTTACCTCGTGCCATAGCCTGCAACGCATTGTGTGCAGTGGTGAAGCCTTGCCTGCGGATGCCCAGCAGCAAGTGTTTGCCAAGCTGCCGGATGCAGCGTTGTACAACCTGTATGGCCCCACCGAAGCGGCTATCGACGTGACCCACTGGACCTGTGTGGAGGAGGGTCGCGATGCCGTCCCGATTGGTCGACCGATCGCCAACCTCGCTTGCTACGTGCTGGACGGCAACCTGGAGCCGGCGCCGGTGGGCGTGTTGGGCGAGTTGTACCTGGGCGGCAGGGGCCTGGCGCGGGGTTATCACCGCCGTCCGGGATTGACCGCCGAGCGCTTTGTGACTGACCCGTTCGGCAGCGGCGAGCGGCTGTATCGCACCGGTGACCTGGCGCGTTATCGCGACGACGGCGTGATCGAATACGCCGGGCGCATCGACCACCAGGTGAAGCTGCGCGGCTTGCGTATCGAGCTGGGTGAGATCGAGGCGCGCCTGCTGGAGCACGTGAGTATTCGTGAAGCGGCGGTACTGGCGGTGGATGCGGCTTACCTGGTGGGTTATGTGGTGCTGCAACAGCCAGAGGACGACTGGAGGGGCGCGGTCATGGCCCATCTGGGCGCGCAGTTGCCGGACTACATGGTGCCGGCGCAGTGGGTGGTCCTGAGCCAGATGCCGTTGAGTCCCAACGGCAAGCTGGATCGCAAGGCCTTGCCCAAGCCCCAGGCCCAGGGCGCCGAGCGCTATCAGGCGCCCCAGACCGAGCTGGAGCAGCAGGTGGCGGCGATCTGGAGCGACGTGCTGGGTGTGGAGCGGGTAGGGCTGAACGACAACTTCTTCGAGCTGGGCGGCCATTCGTTATTGGTGCTGATGCTCAAGGAGCGGATCCGCAAGCTCAGCGAGGTCGATTTGTCCATCAGCCAACTGATGCTCAACCCGACCGTGCGCGGCCAGGTCAACTGCTTGCAGGGCGACACGCGTCGCTCGCTGATCGTCAAGCTCAACAGCCAGACGCAAGGCACACCGCTGTTCATGTTCCACCCAAGCTTCGGCTCGGTGCATTGCTACACCGCGATTGCCCTGGCACTCAGGGAGCAGCGTCCGGTATTTGGGGTGATCTGCCGTGCACTGGCCGAAGGCGGTACGCCGGTGCCGCCGTGGCAGGCGATGGTCGAGGATTACACGGCGCAACTGTTGGCGGCGCAGCCCCAGGGCGCCTTCCGCCTGGCAGGCTGGTCGCTGGGTGGCAACCTGGCGATGGAAGTCGCCTATGGCCTGGAGCAGGCCGGGCGCGAGGTTGAGTTTGTCGGCTGGATCGACTCGGCACCGCCGCAATGGCTCAAGCCGTATTGGGATGCGGTGGTAACCCAGGATGATCGCGAGGTCTCGGCCAACGAGCGACGTGCGGCCTTGCTCGGGGTGATGTTCCCGGCCTTTGCCGAACAGATCCAGGACGCCTGGCAGGCGTGTCAGCGCGAGGCCGAGGACCAGCAGTGGTCGGTGTTCGTCGCCTGGGCCGAACAGACCCTGGGCGAAGCCTTCACGGCGATCAAGGAGGAGTTGCTGCGTGGCAATGAGGCGCAGATCTCCTGGGAGGTTGACCGGGCCTTGAGCGAACGCATGACGGCATCCGACTTCAAGCCGATCAAGGCCCCCGTGAGTTGCTGGTGGGCGTCCATGAGCCGGGCAGGGCGCTTCAAGGACCTGATCGAGCAGAACATGGCGACGGTGATCGGTCAGGGGCGCATCGAGCGTTCGGTGATGATCGATACCGACCATGACGGCATCATCGACAGCGCCGCGTTCATCAGCAGCCTGGTGGCCGCCATGTAGCGAGCGGGCTCGCCCTAATGCCAGTCGGTTAAGGCTTAACGCGGTCACGGTGGGAGGGGGCTTGCTCCCGATGGCGGTGTGTCAGTCACGGTTTCTGAACCTGGCACACCGCCATCGGGAGCAAGCCCCCTCCCACAGGTTGTCCATCGTTCGTTCTATCGCTTAACTGATTGGCAGTAGGGCCAGCCCGCACAAGGTTCGGTCGCAAGGGGGCAGGTATAAAAAAACGCCCGATGAAAGCAGGGCTCTCATCGGGCGTTTGTTCGACCACGCAGGGTGGTCAAGGGCTTACATCAGAAGTCCCAGCGGGTGCTGACCATCACGTTGCGCGGCTCACCGTAGGCGGCCGAGTTATAGAAGCCCACGTTGGTGTAGTAGGACTTGTCGAAGATGTTGTTGAAGTTGACGGTTGCCGACAGGTTCTTGGTGACTTGGTAGCGGGTCATCAGGTCCACCAGCCAGTAGGATTCCTGGGTAATGTCCTGGTTCTGGTTGAGGGGTTGGTTCCAGACCTCTTGCCAGCCCTTGGTCTGCCAGCGCACGCCACCACCGATGGTGAACTTGTCCAGGTCACCCTTGAGCTTGTAGGTGGTGTTCAGGTTGACCTGGTGCTCGGGTTCGAAGGTGGAGATTTTCTTGCCGTCGTCGTCACGCACGATCTTGTGGGTGTAGCCGCCCTGGACTTGCCAGCCCGGGCTCAGCTCACCGGAAATCTCTGCCTCATAACCCTTGGTGACCGCCTTGGAGCTCTTGAACGCGTAGTTGTTCGGGGTTGGCGTCTGGTTGTTGTAGGCGTCGTCCGAGATCGGCCGGTTGGTCTCGTGCACTTCGAAGTAGGCGATGCTGGTGTTCAGGCGGCCGTCGAAGAACTCACCCTTGAGGCCCAGCTCGTAGTTTTGCCCTTCGTCCGGGTCCAGCAGTTTGCTGTCGCGGTCCTTATAGGTGCTTTCCTGGGGCTGGAAAATATCGGTGTAGCTGGCGTACGCGGAGAAGTTGTCGTTGAGGTCGTAGATCACCCCGGCGTAAGGGATGAACCGCCCGGTTTCCTTGTACGAAGGGTTGTTGCCGGTGACATGGTAGTTGGCCACGCGCCCGCCGAGGATCACGTTCAGGTCATCGATCACGTTCAAGCGTGTGGTCACGTAGTAGCCGTTCTGGCGGATAGTGTCGTCGATGTACTGCTGCACCGGCCCGTAGATTGGCCTGCCGAGCTTGCCGTTCCAGTTGTAGAAATCGACTTTGTTGCCCTGCGGCCATTCCGGCGACCAGTAACCTTTGCCTTGCCAGCGCGAAGTACCGATCGAGCCGCCCACCACCAATTCATGTTCACGACCAAAGAGGCTGAACGGCCCGGTGGCATAAAGATCGGCCGAGGTGCTTTTGGTTTCACCCGTGTATTTCTGTCCGTTGATCTCGGCGGTGCCATCGGCGGCCGGCTGGACGAACTGAATCGATGCAAGGTCAGCGTGGTAGCCGTTGATCTTGTGGTCCAGTTGCAGTTTGGTCACCCAGCCGTCACCCAGGTCATGCTCGAGCATGGCGAAGGCGGTACGGGTGTTCTGCTCCCATGAACTCCAGGTGGTGCCGTTGTTGTAGGAGCGCGGCATCTTGTTGATGCTGCCGTTGGAGTTGACCAGCGGGAACGCGCCGGACCAGCTGGAACCTTTCGGAATGTTGTCCTGGTAGTCGAAGCCGACGGTCAGCATGGTGTCCGGGGACAGGTCGAATTCGGTGATGCCGTAGTAGGTTTCGGTCTTGCGCGAGTAGTGGTCCATGAAGGACTTCTTGTCCTGGTACGCCGCCACCGCCCGGCCACGCACGTTGCCGCTCTCGGTCAAGGGGCCGCTGACATCGACTTCACTGCGATAGTTGTCCCACGAGCCTGCACCCACGGTCACATGGCCCTTGAAGTCGGCGGTGGGCTTCTTGCGGATCAGGTTGATGGTCGCACCCAGGGAGCCTGCGCCGTTGAGCAGGCCGGTGGCGCCCTTGAGGATTTCGATACGGTCATAGATCGCCATGTCGCTCAGGGTATTGCCCGCCGAGTAGCCGACGTTGCGCACGCTGGACGGAATGCCGTCGTACTGGAAACTGTTGACCGAGAAACCCCGGGAGTAGTAGTTGGTACGGTCGGTGTCATAGGCCGACACGGTGATGCCCGGGGTGTGGCGCATCACGTCATCGACGTTGTTGAGGCCGAAGTCTTCGATGTGCTGGCGGGTGACCACGGTGATCGACTGTGGAGTCTGGCGTGGTGTGAGGGTCAGGCGCGTCGCGGTGGCGATGGTGCCTGGGGTGTAGGAGCCGGAGCCCTCGGTAATATTGCCTAGCACGTTACCGTTGACCTGGGTGGGGCTCAGCTCCAGGGCGGTGGTGTCGCCGGCAGCAGCAACGGTCAACGCATTGCCGTTGAGGCTGTGGGTGGTCGATGTGCCCGCCAGCAACTGGTCGATGGCTTGCTGCGGCGCCATCTTGCCCTTGACCGCACGGCTGTTTTTGCCCTGCACATCGCTGGGGCTGTACAACACCTGCACGTTGGCCTGGCGCCCGAATTCCTGCAGTGCGCTCCCCAGCGCCTGGGCAGGAATATTCAACTCGATCTCCTGAGCCTGCACATAGCCTGCGATCGGCAACGATACTGCCAGGGCCAAGGCGCTTGGAAGAAGGTTGATGTTCAGGGCCCGGCGCATGGTTAACGCCTTGCTCAGTGGGCTGAGGCCGAGTCGTGCTGGCATGGATGCTTTCTCTTCTAGGTTTTAAGTGGGCAAATTCTAGGTGTTAATTGAGGCTGGTTCTCATTACCACTAGTGAGACGTTCCTACCTCAGAAAACCGGAAAACAAAATTCACGCCGGTTCCAGCGCGTGCACCACCTGGCCGGCACGCAAGCGCACCAACTGGTCGGCGATATCGAAATAACGGTCGTCGTGGCTGATCACAATGATGGTTTTACCCAGGCGCTTGAGGTCCGGCAGCAGCTCGGTGTAGAAGATCCGGCGGAACGCCGGGTCCTGGTCGGCGGCCCATTCGTCGAACACCAGCACCGGGCGCTCCTCCAGCCAGGCGTTGACCAGGGCCAGGCGCTTGCGCTGGCCGGTGGACAGGTCGGTGGTGCTGAACACGCCATCCTTGACGCTGACCTTGTGCGCGATTTCCAGGCGCTCCAGGTATTTGGCGGCACTGTCCAGCGACTGCGTGGCGCTGCCCTGCACCAGGTCATCGAACAGGTAATAGTCGGAGAAGATCGTGGTGAACAGCTGGCGATAATCGTCGCGCTCGGGGTCGGTCACGGTCTCGTCATTGAGGCGGATTTCGCCCGACTGCGGGGTGTACAAACCCAGCAGCAGTTTGATCAGGGTGGTCTTGCCGCTGCCGTTTTCGCCGACGATAAACACGATATCGCCTTGCTTGATGCTCAGGTTGATCGGCCCCAGGTGGAACGGCGCGCTACCCTCGACCGCCGGCGGGCTGTAGCTCACATTGCGCAGTTCCAGGCTGTTGACCATCGGTTTGGGCGCCTCGCTGTCATCCATCAGCAGGTGCGGCTCGGGCGAGGAGAAACGCTCGGACAATTCACTGATACGGCCAAAGGCAATCTTCGCCTTGCCCACCACCGGCAGGTAACCCAGCAGATGTTCCAGGGGGCCTTTCATGTACAGCAGCACCAACACGAAACCGGTGATCACCGTGGGGTCCGGGTTGGGGTTGTATGCCTGCATCGCCAGGGCCAGGCCGATGACCACGAAGAACAGCATCGAGCCGAAGGTCTTGGCCAGGATGTAGATGTTGACTGAGCGCACCTGGATGTCGCTGATGCGGTCGGCGGTTTCCTGGATGCGGTGGGTGTTCATGCGAAAACGCCGTGGGCGGTGCATGCGCAGCTCCTTGGCGCCGGAGGCAATCGCGTTGTAGTAACGCTGCAATTCATCCTCATGGCTGCGCGCCAGGTCGAAACCCTGGATGCCTTTGCCGCCGGCGATGAACTGCACGGCGCTGCCGATGATGATCGCCACCACCATCATCAGGAACATCGGCACCGACAAGTAGGCCAGGTAGCCCAGGCAACCGAGGGTGACCGTGGCGGCGATGGCCAGCGGGGTGAATGCAAAGGAAAAGTCGCTGATGGTGTCGACATCGTGGGTCAGCACTGGGATCAGCCGGTGGGAACGGTAGCGTTCGATCTGCCCGATGGGCGCCGACAGCACCTTCTCACCGAGGTCTTTGCGCAGGGCGGCAATGATGCGCTGCCCGACGTAGTTGGTGCCGATGTCCGAGATGATCGAACTGACCAGCGCCACCACACACAGCGCTGCAAAGGTCAGCACCACGCCCTGGGTCATGCCGTTGGCCGAGTGCAGGGCATTGTTGATGGTGGCCAGCAGCAGGGTAATGGCCAGGCCGCCCGCCATGCCGAGGGCGACGGAGACCGTCACGATCATACGAAAGGGCCTGAGCAGGGCGAGCAGGCCATTGAAGGCGCCGCGTTTGGGGTCGGTCATAAATACATCCCGGAGAGTGAAAAGAGGGGCTGGGCACACAGACCCTTACCCCTGACAAACGAAGCGTCGGCGCAAGGATTTAGCTCGGCGCGCCGGGCGGCGGCCACGCCGGATAAATTGCCGCGACGCTGGTTCGTTCTTGTGCTGTAGGCGCACGTGTATCCACGCGCTGCGCAGTCCCCTCAGCGAGAGCGAAACAATGACGAAAAAGAACCTGGTGTATGTGTGGTCCCTGAGAAATGCCGCCGCCGACAAGGCCGGGCAGCCGGTGGCCTACAAGGATCACGAGCGCTACATGAAGTCTGTGCTGGAATTTCTGGTGGGATCCCTCAATGACACGCCGCTGGGCCAGCGCTACAACCTGGTGGGCGTGGTGTATGACGATGACGAGCAGAACCCACGGGACCAGCAACTGGTCAGCGACTATGGCTTTGCCTACCAGCCTGGCCGCCAGTGGCTGTACCCGGCGGACTTGCGGGTGCAGGGCACGCTGGTCAACGACCTGCTGCTGAGTGTGCCGTCCACCTACCGTCGCTTGCCGCGTGGCAGCGCGGAACATATCGCCGGCAAGCAGGATTTCGAGCGTCGCCTGCACGACACGCTGGTGGAGTTGAAGGCCGATATCGTGGTGCTGGACGGTTTGCTGGTGATCCTCGATGAGCTGGTACGCCCCGGCGCGCCGTTTGCCCGACGCATCATGAATATCCACCCCGGCATTACCCGCCTCGAGTCGCCTTATGAGCGCCGTGGCGCCTATGCCACCTGGAATGCGTTGTACGGCGCGCGTGGCCAGGCGGTGGTGGACTGGGCGACCAAAGAGACCAGGCCTTGCGAACCGCTATACCTGACCGGTGCGTCGTTCCACTACGTGGACAACGGCATCGACTCCGGTGAAGTCTTCCACGACGTGCTCAACACCGAGATATCGCCGCAGGACACCATCCTCGAACTGCGCTGGAACAACTTCAACAACAGCTTGTTCCCGGCGTTGCATGAAGGGCTGGAGCGGTTGGCGCAGCAGGGCTGAACTTGCATGTGATCCAAGTGTGGGAGGGGGCTTGCCCTAATGCCAGTCAGTTAAGCGATAGAGCGGACGATGGATAACTTGTGGGAGGGGGCTTGCTCCCGATGACGGTGTGTCAGGTTCAGAAACCGTGACTGATACACCGCCATCGGGAGCAAGCCCCCTCCCACAGGGGATTAGAGTGTGCGTCAGAGATCACGCACTACGCGAAACCCGATCCAGTCGCCCCGCGTCTGCGGGTAGATGTTGTTGCGGTTGCCCGAGCGCGAGAATACCGGTGCTTCGCCCCAGTCATTGCCGCGGATCTGGTAGGACTCGCAGTTTGGCTCCATCCAGGCGCTGCCGTCGGTCGGGGCGCCGATATAGTTGGGGTGTTCGCAATCGGCGACCCGTTCGTAGACGTTGCCATGCATGTCATACAGACCAAACGCATTCGGCGGGTAGCTGCCCACGGGCGATGAATAGCTGTAGCCGTCCGCCGGGCCATAGGTGTTGGCATGCTGGGCGATGCTGTAGCCCTTGCCTTCATCGAACGGGAAGGGGAATGGCCCGGTGGAACCGGCGCGGGCCGCGTATTCGCGTTGGGCTTCGCTGACCATGTGGTATTGCTGGCCGGTTTTCTTCGACAGCCAGGCCACGTAAGCCTTGATGTCGTCCATGTCCATGCACACCGCCGGCTGGCGCGGCCCCTGGGGGTAGCGCGGTTTGCTGGCGATGCATTCACGACCAGGGCGGTCGTCACCATTGGCGATCTTGACGCCGGTCTGGCGGACGTAGCTGTCCCATTCGCCGGCCGTGACCTGGAAGCGGCTCATGGCGAACGGCTTGGCAAAGGTCACTGCATGCATCGGGCCTTCATCGGGCTCGCGGCCGACTTCGTCTTCCGGTGTGCCCATGGTGAACGTGCCGGCGGGCAGTACCACCATTTCCGGGCAGTCCTTGCAGTCCTTCAACACTTTGCCGGGTTGCGCCTCGGCGGCCTGGGCCAACCCCGGCAGCAAGGTGCTGCACAGGGCGGTCAGCGCCAGCGTGGTCAAGGGTTTGAGTCGCAATGCAATCATGGGGACGCCTCGTTCAAAGGAAGAATGGGAGTCACAACCGCTGGCTCAGCACGGTCATGAAACGGTGTATCTCATCCGAGCTGTTCAGCAGGCCGGGGGAGGTGCGGATCACCGGGCCGACATCACGGTCGACCGCGTCGATGACCACGCGGTTTTTCATCATGTGCGCGGCCACCGTATCGCTGTCCTGGCCCTTGACCCGGAAGAACGTAAACCCCGCCGACAGCTCGGGGCTGCGCGGTGTGACCAGCTCGATCTGTGGGTGAGCCAGCAGCTGGTTCTTCAATTCGCTGTTGAGGGCATGGATGCGCGCCTGCACCGGCGCCTTGCCCAGTTGCAGGTGCAGCTTGAACGCCTCGTCGGCCGCCCAGCGATGCTCGAAGGCGTGATAACCGCCGGGCGTCATGGTGGTGGCGAAGTTGGTGTCTTCGGAGAAGGTCGGCACCATCGGCGTGACGTACTTGTTCTCGGTTTCGCGGGCGCAGACCAGGCCGGTACCGCGCGGGCCAAACATCCATTTGTGCGTGCCGGCGATGAAGAAGTCGCAGTGCATGTCCGGGAAGTCGAGGTTTTCCACGCCGAAGCCGTGTACGCCATCGATCACATACAGAATGCGGTCCTGGTCGTCACGGTTGCGATTGTGTTCCGCCACCAGTTTGCCGATCTCGCCGACCGGCAGTTTCACGCCGCTGCCCGATTGCACCCAGGTCATGCCGAGTACGCGGGTGTTGGGGCGCAGGTTGCGCTGGATATTGCCCAGCACTTCATCTGCGGACACGCGGCTGGGGTCGTCGAACAGCGTGATGCGGCGCACCTGGGTGCCTTGTTTCTGCACGCGAAAATCCAGGCTGCTCTGGGTCGCGTAGTGCTCGTGCACCGTCGTGAGGATTTCCTGATCGGCACGCACCTTGATCCCGCCGTAGATCATCGCCAAGCCTTCGGACGTGCTGCCGGTCAGGGCGATCTGCGCCGGTGTGGCGTTCAGGTAACGCCCGGCCCATTCGCGGACCTGGCCTTCGCGCTTCCAGGTTTCCTGCAGGTCCCAGTCCATCGCCAGCCCGGGGTTGCGGTCGATCTGCATGCGGTAGCGCTCGATGGCGTCGCGCACGGGCTTGGGGTGTGACGCCACCAGGAAGTTGGAAAAGTGCAGGTAATCCGGGTCCTGGTTGAACAGTTGCTTGAGTCCCGTCCATGGGTCGTTCGCCAGCGGTGTGGCTGGCGCTGCCAGTGCCTGTGGCAGCAGCGGCAGGCCGGCGGCGAGTACGCCGGCCTGCTTGAGAAAAGTACGGCGGTTGGTCATGGACTTACTTCGTCGGTGATTAACGGTTGGCCAAAGGCTTGGCGGCTTTTTGTACCTGGTCCCAGACCCGCAGGAAGTTACCGCCCCACAGCTTGGCGATATCGGCTTCGGAGTAGCCGCGCTGGATCAGTTCGGCGGTGACATTGCGCACTTCGCCGACGTTCTCCCAGCCCTGGATGCCGCCGCCGTCGTTGAAGTCCGAAGCGATGCCGACGTGATCGATACCGATCTTGCGTACGGTGTAGTCAATGGCGTCGCCCAGGTCCTTGAGGGTGGCCTTGGGTTCTTCGTCGAGGATGGCGTACAGCGCACTGGCGTATTGGCCGAAGCGTTGTTCGGGCCATGCGGCAATGATTGCGTCGCCGGGCATCAAGGCCACGGCCAGGTTGGGCAGGGGCGGCAGGTCGAAGCGTGCGCGCAGGGCGTTGAGCTTGTCCTGGGTTGGCTGGCTCAGCGGGCGCAGGTAGGCGGAAAAACCTACTATCTGCACCACGCCGCCGCTGTTCTTGATCAATTGCAGTTCTTTGTCGCTGAGGTTGCGCGGGATGTCGACGAACGCGCGCGGTGCCGAGTGGGAGGCCACCAGCGGCGTGCGGCTCGTCTGTGCCACTTGCTCCAGGGCTTTGGTCGACATCTGCGACACATCAATGATCACGCCCAGGTCATTCAGGCGGTGCACGGCTTGCTTGCCGATCTCCGACAGTCCCTCGAGGGCGTCCACCGAATCGTTGAAAAACGGCAGTGGGCGCGAAGAGTCGGACCAGTCGTTGTTGCCCACGTAACTGAAGCCGAACATGCGCATGCCGCGCGCAGTCCACAGGTCCAGCTGGTTCAGGTCGTTGCCCAGCGGGTAGGCGTTGAGCATGCTGATGAAAATCGCGAACTTGCCTTCGCCATGCAGGCGCCGGAAATCATCCGGGGTGTAGGCGATGCCCACCTGGTTGGGAAAGTCGCGCACCATGCCGGAGATGATCTTGTAGCGCACCTCCTGCTCGTGGCGCGCTTCTTCGACAAAGCCCTCGGTGGGTTTGTGAGGCGCGTTGGGGCCGTTCCAGATTTCCGGCCAGCCGAAAATGGTCAGCGCCGCGCCGGACAAGCGACCACGCGCCGCCTTGGCCAGGTCGAACTGGCCGCCGCCATCCTTGTCGGCCTCGTTGCCGGCGGTGCCGAAATCCAGGGGGACGGTGATGTGGCTGTCGAAAGACAACAAGCGGTCCTGCATTTCATTGGCCTGCTTGATCACCTCCAGCGGGTAACCGGCATTGCCCTTGAACCAGTGATCCCAGGCCAGGAAACCGGCCCCGGCACCGATCGCCAGTGCCAGCGGCAGGCCGATGTACAGCGCCTTTTTCGAACGTGGTTTTGTCATTGCCATCTCAGTCAGTTGCGGCCTTTGCTATCAGGGAGGAACGAGCGATGGCGGGGGAAATTTAGAGCCAGCGATGCGCCGGTAAATTTTGCCGGGCTGTAAACGTTCTAGCTCTGATTAAGCCGTTTCCTAAGGTAGACAATGACGATCTCTCGACGTGGGTTCATCGCAGGCCTGGCGCTGACCGGCGCGGCTGTGCCGGCGGCCCTTTATGCCCATCGTGAGTTGACGCGCGAAGAAGCGTTCCCCATCACCCCCGGCGAAGCCACGGTCGACCTGGCCGATACCCAAGGCCAGCACCTGGCCAATACCTTGCGTGGCGTCTGGAATCTGCGCCTGGAAGGGCGCGATGCCGGCCTCAAGGGCTTGCCGTTGCAAGGCCTGGCGCTGCTGCTGGACATCGCACCCCGTGGCCGTGGCCTGCGCGGTTACCTGGACACCGCCGACAACCTGCGCGCCGAAGGCGAGCCGCGTTACCGCGTGCTGGGCGATCTGGTGACGGGTGAGGGCGCCTTGCTCTATTGGCGGCTGATCGACCGCGATTCGCCCGCCGGCGTCCCGGCCTATGAATTCAAGATGACCCTCGATGAAGTCTGGGCCGATTTCGGCAACGCCGGCAGCGGCACCCTGACCGGGCAGATCCTCGACCTCAATCGCCCATTGGCGCTGACCGAACGCGACAACCGTTTTGTCGCGCACAAACAACTGTTCCCCGAAGCCCGCCAGCGTATCGGCCTCAATCCCACGTTGCTGGCCTGGTTGATCTCGCCCGAGCATCGCCTGTTTCACCAGCTGTGGCACGCCACCCGTGACCAATGGCACAAGCTCTCCGAGGAGAAACGCGACGCCCTGCGCGGCATCGGCTGGCAGCCCGGCCCGCGTGGCCAGGAGCGTGATGCGCGAGGCCAGCGCAAGGACCGTAACGGCTCGGGCATCGATTTCTTCTTCATGCACCGGCATATGCTCGGCACGGCGCGCTCCATGCAGGACCTGCCGTCATGGCCGCAATTCCCCGAACCGCAACCGGCGCTGGAACGCGACCGCCTGGGCTTCCTGCGTTACTTCGACAACCACGACGGCTTCGCGCTGCCGCCGGCCTGGTCGGCCCCGGACGATGCCGATTACACCCAGTGGGTCGGTGACATCAAGGCGGCCGAGACTTACCACAGCAACTTCCAGGTGTGGGAGTCGCAGTACCGCGACCCGCGTTACCTGGCCAAGTTGACCCTGGGCCAGTTGGGCTCGGAAATGGAACTGGGCCTGCATGACTGGCTACACATGCGCTGGGCCTCGGTGCCTCGCGACCCGTCCAATGGTGCCCCGGTGCCTTTCGCCCGCGACCCCTCGGACTTTGCCGCCCGCTGGTATGCGCCCGAAAACGACTTCCTCGGCGACCCGTTCTCCTCCCACGTCAACCCGGTGTTCTGGCATTTCCACGGCTGGATCGACGACCGCGTCGAAGACTGGTTCCGTGCCCATGAACGCTTTCACCCGCGCGAAGTGAGCCGCCGCGAAGTCAATGGTGTGGCCTGGTTTGCCCCGGGTCGCTGGGTCGAAGTCGACGACCCGTGGCTGGGCCCCGATACCCACGGCTGCAGCACCACGCCAGGGCTGCAAATGGGCCGCTCAATGGAGATGGACCCGGAAACCATGAAGCTGGCCCTGCGCATCACCTTCGGCACCGATGAAGACCTGCTCAAGGGCTGGTTCAAGCGCGTGCCGCAACGGCCGTGGTATGCGCGGCATTTGAAGGTCAAGCGCGAGGGTCAGGCTTGACACCCGGCAGCCGGCGCGCAAGGATCAACTCAATTTTTGAAAATTGAGTTTCAGTCATGGCGAAAATCCACAAGCCAGCCGACTTTGCGGTGTTGTTAAAGCAATACGGCCTGGAGATTTTTGAGCTGGCACGCCAATACAAGGCGGTTGACGGCAAAGGGCGGTATTTGCACTGGGATGAATTTCGCCGCTATCCGTCACCGGGTGTCGACAAGGACGCCGCATGGGCCGCCATCAAGATGGCTCGGGCCTGTGGGAGCAAGACGCTTGAGCTGCGCAGCGAGTGCGGCAGCCCTTTTTTCTTATACAACACTGATTTTTGTGATGCGGTGATTCACGCTGTTGAGTCGATCACATCCCGGCTGGGAGGCGCGGCGGCGGCATCGCCCCAATATCGGGACAACACCCAGTATCTGGTGGACTCATTGATGATGGAGGAGGCGATTTCCAGTGCTCAACTGGAAGGTGCGGCGACGACCCGTAAAATCGCCAAGGACATGTTGGCTAAGGAGCGTGCGCCACAGAACGACGATGAGCGGATGATCCTTAACAACTATCACCTGATGCGGCATGCCAAATTTAACAAAGACGAACCGCTTTCTGTTGCGTTGATCTGCGAGTTTCACGGCATTGCTACAGCGGGAATAGACGAGGAAGACGTCCATCCGGGGCATATCAGGGTCCATGACGATATTTTTGTCGGCGGGGCGTCTGATGAAGTGGTCCATCAACCCCCCAGGGCGGCGCTGCTGCCGGACAGGCTTGAGGCGCTTTGCCGGTTTGCGAACGAGCGGCATGACGGTCAGGGTGGCACACACTTTATCCATCCAGTCGTGAAGGCCATCATCCTGCATTTCATGATCGGTTATGAGCATCCCTTCAGGGACGGTAATGGGCGAACCGCACGTTCTTTGTTTTACTGGTTCATGCTCAAAAGTGGCTATTGGCCGTTTGAATACATTTCCATCAGTACGCTGCTCAAAGAAGCCCCGATGCAATATGGCCGTTCCTATATCTACACCGAAACCGATGCATTTGATCTGACCTACTTCGTCATCTACCAATTGCGGATCATCGAGCGCGCCATCCATGATTTTATGGATTACTTCGAAGGGAAACGGCAAGAAGCCCTGGAACTGATGGGTTGGGTGGACACGCTGGAGTTGAAGGAGGGACTGAATTATCGCCAGGCTCATTTCTTGAAGAAAGTGCTCCAGCATCCGGGACGTGTATTCACCCCCAAGGAACTCACCCACGACTATGACATCTCGGAAAATACCGCACGTAAGGACCTTGAGAAACTGCTGGGCATGAAAGTGCTGTTCAAGGTCCAGGAAGGTAAATCGTTCCTGTATGTGGCACGAGAGGATGGGCAAGCCAACTTGAAGGCGCTGGCATCTGCGAGTTAGGGGAGGCTCACGCCTGCTCCTCCCCCCGCAATTGCAAGCTCATAGCGTCACAGCTGGCTGCCCAGTCGCTTAACCACTGCGGCATCGCAGGTGAGGTCTCGTCCAGGCCCAGTTCACGCAGGAAATCCGCCGGGGGCAGGGTGCCCTTGGCGTTGCGGAACAGCCCGCGCATCACCACCACGCCAACCACCCGGCCCTGGCTGACGAAGCGGTGCTCCATCAGGCTCCACTTGTGGTCCCAGCCGAGCATGCGGGTGTGCACCTCGAACGCTTCGAACAGTTTCAACTCGCGGCGGAACTTGCCCCAGGTATCGCCCACGATCGGCAAGGCTTTTTGGCGCAGGGCCACGCGAAAGGCGCCGGTGCGCAGTACAAAGTCCATGCGTGCCACGTCCGCCAGGGAAAAATACCGGCCATTGGTGACATGCCGGTTAAGGTCCAGGTCCAGCGGCCACACCCGCATACGCACCACGGTGGTGTCCAGCCCATGCACGGGGTTACGCCAGGGGCGGCGGCACAGCATGCGGAACAAGC
Organism: Pseudomonas sp. Q1; assembly: GCF_009935975.1. Taxonomy (NCBI): domain Bacteria; kingdom Pseudomonadati; phylum Pseudomonadota; class Gammaproteobacteria; order Pseudomonadales; family Pseudomonadaceae; genus Pseudomonas; species Pseudomonas sp. Q1. Next base: position 71,661 of record NZ_QODI01000012.1, read on the forward strand.
GAAACCAGAGATTCATAAAAACGCCAGGCAGTTGATCGGAGCGGGCACTGTAAAGGCGTCGGATCGGCTAAGGTAGGTGCGCAAATGACTTATTACATGCGAAAAGCGCAATAGGCCCCTCAATGCACATCACCTTGCTTCTGGCCGATCAATGCTCCGCCGCCAGTGCCACCCTGGCCCTGGAAATGCTCAGCGCCGCCAACCTGTTCGCCGAGGCGCCGCCCTTTGAGATCACTGTTGCATCCCTCGACGGCGAGCCTGTGGCGGCCTGGGGTGGGCAGCGTTTGCAGGTGGACCGTTCGCTGGCGCAAGTGGCCCAGACCGACCTGGTATTGATCCCGGGATTTCTCTTTACCCTGAAAGACGCCTTGCCGGCGTTTCCAAGCTACGGCCCCTGGCTACGTGAGCAGCATGCGCGTGGCGCGGTGCTGGCCTCGATGTGCACCGGCGCTTTTCTACTGGCCGAAACCGGCTTGCTATGCGACCTGCGCGCCACTACCCACTGGGCGTTTGCCGAGCTATTCCGGCGCCGCTACGCCACGGTGCGCCTGGATGAGGCGCAGATCCTGTGCGAAGAAAACCGCATGATCACCTGTGGCGGCGCCAGTGCGGCAATGGATTTGATGCTGCACCTGATTCGCCGTTTCGGTTCGCCGGAACTGGCCCACACGTGCAGCCGATACCTGCTGATCGATACGGTACGCACCGAACAATCGGTGTATGCCATGTGGTCGCTGCCCAAGAGCCATGGCGACGTTGAAATTCTGCGGGTACAGCATTGGTTGGAGCAGCACTTTGCCCAGCCGCTGGTGATCGACGAGGTGGCGCGGCGCTTTGGGTTTGGCGTGCGCAATTTCAAGCGGCGCTTCAAGGAGGCGACCGCCCATACGCCGATTGCCTACGTGCAGGCCCTGCGCCTGGAGCGGGCCAAGCAGATGCTCGAATCGACGCGCATGACCCTCGAAAGCATCACCTACGCGGTGGGGTATGAAGACAGCAATTCGTTTCGCCGCCTGTTCCAGCAACGGGTGGGGATGTTGCCGGCGGCGTATCGCAAGAAATTTCTCGGCGTTGTGCGGTGATTCAACGGCGCAATTGCGGCTCGTCTTCGATACACGTCACCAGAAACTCCATCACCCCTTTCACCGAGGGTGAGCGGCGCATATCCGGGTACACCGTGAGCCAGATATCGCGCACCGGACCTTCGCTGGCCGTGGGCAGCCTGACCAGTAACGGATCGTGGTCGCCCACCAGGGTCGGCAATACCACGGCGCCGACCCGGGCGCGGGCTGCCATTTGCTGGGTAATCAGCTCGCTGGCGGCAAACACTACCGGGCGTTGGCCGCGCACTTGATGCATCCACGCCTGTTGGGGCAGGTGGTCGCGGCTACTGTCATAGGCGACGAAGCCCCACTGCGGCGCTGGCAATTGTTGGAGCTCGGGCGAGCCATACAGCCCGAAGCGCACCACACCGACCTTGCGCCGCACCAGCGCGTTCTCGTCGGGTCGCACGGTGCGCAGGGCGATATCGGCCTCGCCCTTGTCCAGTGCCGCAACCTGGGTAGACGGCATCAGTACCAGGTTCAACTGGGGGTACTGCGCACGCAAACGGGCAATGTGGGGGGCGATGCAATGGTTCGCGATGGACGGCGGGCAACTGACCCGTACCGTACCGACCATTTCGATGGAGGCGACCCGCGACAGGCGCATGACGTCAGTGGCCATTTCGCCCATGCCGGTCGTCAGTTTCGCCAACGCCAGGCCCTGCGCAGTGAGCGGCCGGCTGCGCGGCAAGCGGTCTACCAGCTTGACGCCCAGGGCTTTCTCCAGCGCGTCGACGCGGCGCCCGACGGTGGCATGTTCCACCTGCAACTCCCGTGCGGCCGCCGACAACGACTGGGTGCGTGCCAATACAGTGAAGTAATACAGATCCTGCCAGTCGAACATCGGGTTATTTCCGCACGAAGGTTGTGAATGAATGGGGAATTTTCAGTCTGATAGCGTCCTTTTACCATGGGCGCTTCCTACTGCAAACGGAGTTGTTCCCCATGAAAGCCATCACCCTGCACACCTACGGCGGCCCTGAAGTGGCCCAACTGCGCCATGACGTACCCAAACCCCAGGTCATCGCTGGGCATGTGTTGGTGCAGGTTGCCTGTGCGGGCATCAATTTCATGGATATCCATACCCGCCAGGGCAAATACGCCAGGTCAGCGACCTACCCGGTGCGCCTGCCTTGCACACTGGGCATGGAAGGCGCGGGTGTGGTGGTAGAAGTGGGGGCCGACGTCAGCCATTTGCACGTGGGTGACCGCGTAGCCTGGTGTATCGCCTGGGGAGCCTATGCCGAGTACGCCTGTGTGCCTGTCGACAAAGTGGCACAGATTCCCACCGCGATCCCTTTCGATCAGGCGGCTGCAGCGATGTTTCAAGGGAGCACCGCCCATTACCTGATCGAGGATGTGGCGCGGCTGAAAGCCGGTGATACCTGCCTGATCCACGCGGCATCCGGCAGCATCGGTCAATGGCTAGTGCAGATGGCGCGTCGACTCGGCGCGACCGTGTTCACGACCGGTAGCACCGCTGAAAAATGTGCGATTGCCCTGGAGCGGGGGGCTCACCACGCCTGGACCTATGACGGATTTGCCGAGCGGGTGCTGGAGGCCACCGATGGGCGCGGGGTGGACGTGGTATTTGATTCGCTGGGTAAAACCACCTTGCGCGACAGTTTCAGGGCATGCCGTACCCGTGGCTTGATCGTGAACTACGGCAATGTTTCGGGCTCGCTGACGGACCTAGATCCGATGGAGCTGGGGGAGGCCGGTTCATTGTTTTTGACACGACCGCGGCTGGCCGACCATATGGCCGATGGTCCTACCGTGCAACGACGGGCAAACGCAGTGTTCGCGGCAATGCTGGAGGGCTCGCTGACGGTGGAGATCGAAGGGCATTAGACGTTGGAAACGGTCAAGCAAGTGCATGAACGCATCGAAGCACGGCAGCAGATCGGCAAGGCGGTGCTGTGGCTGGAGCGCAACCTGCATTAATCGAAGACGAAAAAAAACCGGCTGATCAGGCCGGTTTGGGGTTCCCGCCAACAACGCGGGGTCAGGCATTGTTGCTGTGCAGACGGTCGGCACCACCTTCGGCCAGACCACGTTCCTGCAGACGATCCGCGCCGCCTTCGGCCAGGCCACGTTCCTGCAGACGATCCGCGCCACCTTCGGCCAGGCCACGTTCCTGCAGACGATCCGCGCCACCTTCGGCCAGGCCACGTTCCTGCAGACGATCCGCGCCACCTTCGGCCAGACCACGTTCCTGCAGACGATCCGCGCCGCCTTCAGCCAGACCACGTTGTTGCAGACGGTCAGCACCGCCTTCAGCTACGCGGCGTTCCAGCAGGCGGTCAGCACCGCTTTCGGCTACACGGCTATCCATCAGGCGATCCGCGCCGCCTTCAGCGACAACCGGGTGAGCAAAAGCATTGGCGGCGAGTACCGAGAAAGCGAGGCTAAGCAAGATTTGGCGTTTCATGAGAGTGTGCTCCGAGTGTTGGGTTTGGGTGCTGCTGGGTATGGGTTTGATGTTACGCGTTGGATTTTTTAAGAGAACTTCATTGCGCTGATGGTGACTATCGATGCCAACGATGGCCCGTTCTCACGGGCCATCGCAGGGCCGGTCATGGCATCTGCGGCAGTTCCTGAGGGCGCAGGTCAAACACCAGCACCTCGGCGTCAGTGCCCTGGCTCAGGCGAATCTGGCGTTCATCGCGGATGCGTGCGCCGTCACCTTCCTGCAGGCGCTGCCCATTGATCTCGACGCTGCCACGTGCCACATGGATGTACGCGTAGCGGTCCGGCGCCAGATCGAGGGTTGCGCTTTCGTCACCGTTGAACAGGCCCGCATAGACCCGGGCATCCTGGCGCACGTTGAGCGAACCCTTGGCGCCATCCGGCGAGATGATCAACTGCAAGCGCCCACGTTTCTGCGCCTCGCTGAAGTGCTCTTGCTGATAGCGCGGCTTGGCGCCGACCACATCCGGCACGATCCAGATCTGCAGGAAGTGCACGCCCCGGCTCTGGCTGTGGTTGAACTCGCTGTGGGCTACGCCGCTGCCTGCGCTCATCAGTTGCACGTCACCCGGGCGGATCACCGAACCGGTGCCCAGGGTGTCCTTGTGTTCCAGGGCGCCTTCGAGCACATAGGAGAAAATCTCCATGTCGCGGTGCGGGTGCTGGCCGAAGCCTTTGCCGGCGGCGACGCGGTCATCGTTGATCACCAGCAGGTCGGAAAAACCCTGCTCCTGGGGGTTCCAGTAATTGGCGAATGAGAAGGTGTGGAACGACTTCAACCAACCGTGATTGGCGGCGCCGCGTTCCGAGGCTTTGCGAAGGGTCAGCATGGGATGTTCTCCTCAAAAGAAGCGGTCTGCACGATGCAGGGCTTCGGTGTGAGGAGAAGGTTACTGGTTAACGATAGGTTGATTAAGAAGCTGAATTTTGAATGACTGTCCCGCTACAGTTGACGATTGCCCGCTGAGCCGCCCTGAGGTAGTCGCGATAGCGCAGTTGAAGTTTGCGCCAGGTCATCGGGTTCACCCCTTCGATACGGCTGAACAGGTGGCAGAAGTGCGCCTGGTCGAAGAACCCGCATTCCTGGCTGATTTGCGTCAGGCTCAGGCCGGAGACGGCGATCAGCCGCTTGGCTTGCTTGACGCGTTGCTGGCGGATCCATTCCTGGGGGGCTACACCTGTAGTGCGCTTGAAGGCCCGGGAGAAATGGCTGCGCGACAGTTCACAGGCGCGGGCCAGTTCCGTCACGTCCAGCGTCCCGGACAGATTGGCGAGGATCAACTGTTTGACCCTCTGTTCGCGCTGTGGGCACAGCATTCCGGTGGTGGCAACGGGTTGAGCCATGATCGATCTCCATGGTCGATGGGCGCGGGTTCCTGCCTACCTTACCGGTGAATGCAGCCCCCGTGTAGAGCGCTGCAAGCATCTCTTGCGCAGAGCACATACGTGCAATTTTTGCGGATCGGCGCACTGCACACTACTGCAAATATTCAAGTACCCAGAGGAAAAACACGATGGACTCAACAGCGCAAGGCGGGCCGGATGAGGTCGTGACCCTGGTGGTCAAACACCGCGTGAAAAAGGGGCTTGAAGCCGATTACGAAGCCTGGCTTCGACGCATTGTGCGCATTGCCGGTGAGCGTCCGGGCCACCTCGGCGTTGATGTGGTGCGCAGCAAGCAGGACGCCCTGGCGCTGTTCACCTGCGTGTTGCGCTATCGCTCGGCCGATGACCTCAAGCACTGGCTGGACTCCCCCGAGCGTCAGGAGCTGATCAACCAGGCCGCACCGATGCTCGCCGACGGCGACCGCACTGAAGTCGGCTCGGCCAACGAGTTCTGGTTCTCCCCCCTGGCCGACACCGCCGCCAAGCCTCCGCGCTGGAAGCAGGCGGTCGTCACCCTGTGCGTGATCCTGCCGCTGACCCTGCTGGTGCCGATCATCTGGGGCCCGGTACTGCGCTTGCATCCGCTGCTCTCCAACTACGTCGTCGCCACATTCCTGATCACCCTGACCATCGTTCTGCTGGTGGTCTACCTGCTGATGCCGGCGGCCACCCGCCTGTTCGCTCCCTGGCTTGAAGCCTCTGTAAAGGAAACCCTATGAACGCCGATCTGATTTTGTTCAATGGCCAGTTCCACACCGTGGATCGTGAAAACCCGCGTGCCACCGCCGTTGCCATCAGCCAGGGGCGCTTCGTCGCCGTGGGCACCGATGGTGAAGCCATGGCCCTGCGTGGCAGCGGCACCCAGGTCATCGACCTCAAGGGCCGCACAGTCATTCCGGGGCTTAACGACTCGCACCTGCACTTGATTCGTGGCGGGCTCAATTACAACCTCGAGTTGCGCTGGGAAGGTGTGCCGTCCCTGGCCGATGCCTTGCGCATGCTCAAGGACCAGGCCGACCGTACGCCCACGCCGCAATGGGTGCGCGTGGTCGGTGGCTGGAACGAATTCCAGTTCGCCGAAAAGCGCATGCCGACCCTGGACGAACTCAACCAGGCCGCGCCGGACACCCCGGTGTTCGTGCTGCACCTGTACGACCGCGCCTTGCTCAACCGTGCCGCATTGCGCGTGGCCGGGTACACCAAGGACACGCCCAACCCACCGGGTGGCGAGATTGTGCGCGACAGCCACGGCAACCCTACCGGGATGCTGGTGGCCCGGCCCAATGCGATGATTCTGTATGCGACCCTGGCCAAGGGGCCGAAACTGCCGTTGGAATATCAGGTCAACTCCACCCGCCAGTTCATGCGTGAACTCAATCGCCTGGGCCTGACCAGCGCCATTGACGCGGGCGGCGGTTTCCAGAACTACCCCGATGACTACGCGGTGATCGAGCAACTGGCCAAAGACGAACAGTTGACAGTGCGCATCGCCTACAACCTGTTCACCCAGAAGCCCAAGGAAGAACTCAGCGACTTCAAGAACTGGACCGGCAGCGTCAAGTTGCACCAGGGCGATGATTACCTGCGCCACAACGGGGCCGGCGAGATGCTGGTGTTCTCGGCCGCCGACTTCGAAGACTTCCTCGAACCGCGTCCCGACCTGCCGCAGACCATGGAACAGGAGCTGGAACCGGTGGTGCGCCACTTGGTCGAGCAGCGCTGGCCGTTCCGCCTGCACGCGACCTATAACGAATCCATCTCGCGCATGCTCGACGTCTTCGAGAAGGTCAACCGCGATATTCCGTTCAATGGCCTGCCGTGGTTCTTCGACCATGCCGAAACCATCACGCCGCAGAACATCGAACGTGTACGTGCCTTGGGTGGCGGTATCGCCATCCAGGACCGCATGGCGTTCCAGGGCGAATATTTTGTCGAGCGCTACGGCGCCAAGGCCGCCGAAGCCACGCCGCCGATCCAGCGCATGCTCGCCGAAGGCGTACCGGTAGGCGCGGGCACCGACGCCACGCGGGTGTCGAGCTACAACCCGTGGACCTCGCTGTACTGGATGGTCAGCGGCCGCACCGTCGGTGGCCTGGCGCTGCATGCCGAGGGCCTGCCGCGTCTGACCGCGTTGGAACTGTTCACCCATGGCAGCGCCTGGTTCTCGTCCGAGCAAGGCAAGAAGGGGCAGATCAAGGTCGGCCAATTGGCGGACGTCGCGGCGTTGTCCGCCGACTTTTTCAGCGTCGATGAAGAAGCCATCAAGTGGATCGAATCGGTGCTCACCGTCGTCGGCGGCAAGGTGGTGTACGGCGCCGGTGACTTCGAAGATTACGCACCGCCGCGCGTGCCGGTGCTGCCGGACTGGTCGCCGGTGGTCAAGGTGCCGGGCCACTGGCGCCCGAGTTCACCGTTGCAGGCCCAGGTCCACCAATGCAGCGGCCCCTGCGGCGTGCATTCCCACAGCCACGAAAAAGCGCGCCTTTCCAGCGTGCCGGTCAGCGACTTCCAGGGTTTCTGGGGTGCGTTCGGCTGCTCGTGCTTTGCATTCTGATTACCCAAACCCCCGTAAGGAGTTGAACCATGGCTAGCCCTCGTTTGAACAAAGATGACGCCGTTGTACTGTTGGTCGATCACCAGACCGGCCTGATCTCCCTGGTGCAGGATTTCTCGCCCAACGAATTCAAGAACAACGTACTGGCCCTGGCCGATGTGGCGAAGTTCTTCAAGTTGCCGACCATCCTCACCACCAGCTTCGAAAGCGGCCCCAACGGCCCGCTGGTTCCAGAGTTGAAAGAACTGTTCCCGGACGCGCCGTACATCGCCCGTCCTGGCCAGATCAACGCCTGGGACAACGAAGACTTCGTCAAGGCAGTGAAGGCGACCGGCCGCAAGCAGATCATCATTGCCGGTGTGGTGACGGACGTGTGCGTAGCGTTCCCGACCCTGTGCGCGCTGGAAGAAGGCTTTGAGGTATTCGTGGTCACCGATGCCTCCGGCACCTTCAACGAAACCGTGCAACAAGCGGCTTGGGCACGTATGACCGCCGCCGGTGCCCAACTGGTCAACTGGTTCGCCGTGGCCTGCGAGCTTCAGCGCGACTGGCGCAACGACATGGAAGGCCTGGCCAACCTGCTGTCGCCACGCATCCCCAACTACCGCAACCTGATGAACAGCTACTCGGCCTTCACCGCCAAGTAACCCATCCCCATCGTTCCCACGCTCCGCGTGGGAATGCCTCCCGTGACGCTCCGCGTCACGACCTGCATTGCGGACGCGCAGCATCCAAGGGCTGCATTCCCACGCAGCGCGTGGGAATGATCAGTCAGGGCGTGTTATAAACCCGGAAATGTCCACCGAGAAGCGACAATGAACCCCTTCGAAGACATGCGCCTGTTCTGCCAGGTCATGGAGTCCGGCAGCTTTACCGCCGCCGCCGAGCAATTGGGCCTGTCCAAACAATTTGTCAGCCGCCGCCTGATCCAGCTCGAAGACCGCCTCGGCGTGCGTCTGCTCAACCGCTCCACCCGCCGCCTCGACGTCACGCCACTGGGCCAGAGTTACTACGAATCCGCCTTGCGCCTGCTCAGTGAAGTCGAGCAGGTGGAGCAGGGCATCGCCGGCCAGAACAGCGAACCACGCGGCACCATTCGCCTCAGTGCGCCCTTGTCATTTGCCATGGCGCACCTGGGTTGCCTGCTGCCGCTGTTCCTGCAACGTCACCCGCACGTCTCGGTGGAAGTCGACCTGAGCGACCGCCCCGTCGACCTGATCGGCGAGGGTTATGACCTCGTGTTGCGCATCGGCACCCTGGAGGATTCCACCCTGATCGCTCGGCGCATCGCCAGCGTGCAGCGTGTGTACTGCGCCAGCCCCGACTACCTGGCCGTGCGCGGTACGCCGCAAAAGCCCGAAGACCTGGCCGGCCACGATTGCCTGCCCTACGGCCACGGCCGCCAGGTGCAGTGGCGCTTCCAGGCCAAGGGCAAGTTGCAGTCGCTGAATGTCAGCGGGCGTATGCGCGTCAATAATGGCGAGCTGCTGCGCGACACAGCCATCGCCGGAATGGGCGTCACCTACCTGCCGACCTTTATCGTCGCCGATGCTTTGAAGGACGGGCGCCTGGTGACGCTGCTGGATGAGTACGCCCCCGACCCCCTGACCCTGTCGGCGGTGTACCCGCAGCACCGGCAAAGTTCGCGGCCGGTGCAGGCGCTGGTGGAGTTTCTACGCGAGCGCCTCGCCGGCGGTTGTTAATTGGCCCGGTTGTGGAGTGCTTGCTGAGCCAGGTAACGCTCCAGATTGGCCAGGAATGCGTCGGCGATCTCATGCTGGCTGCGCGTGGAAATCGCCGAGGTGTGCGGCGATAAGCGCACGCGCGGATGACTGTACAGCGGATGACCCTCCGGCAACGGCTCCGGCTCTGTCACATCCAGTGATGCCAGCCCGATCTGACCGTTATCCAGCGCTTCGAGCAGCGCCTCCTGATCCAGCAAACCACCCCGCGCGATGTTGATCAGGTGCAATCCCGGCTTGGCGCTCCCCAGGACCTCACGGTTGATGATATGCCGCGTGGCCTCGGTCAGCGGTGCGGCTACCACCAGGTGATCGGCGCGGGCGAACAGGTCATGGATATCCTTGGCAGTTTCCACGCCCGAACTGAACGGTGCCTGGCTTTGACGTAGCGCCACGACGTTGATCCCCAGGGCCAGGGCCTTTTGCGCCAGGCGCTCGCCAATCGCACCAAACCCCAGGATCCCCAACGTGGTGCCCTTGAGAGGACGCAGTGCGGTGAACTGCCACTGGGCGTCCTTTACCCAGATATCCGGCAAGTGTTTGGCCGCTGCAAAGATCGCCGCCAGGGCGAACTCGGCGAGGTTATCGGCGGCGCTGCCGCGTGAGGTGGTCACCGGCGGGCCGTTGAACAGCCACTGGGGGTAGAAGTCGATACCCGAGGACACCAGGTGCACCCACTGAACGCCGTAAGGCCAGCCGGGCGGCGGGATGTCGGGGGCGGTGTAGCCACGCACGTTGATCGGGCGCAGCAGCAGGACATTGGCCTGGGGCGGCAGGTCGCTGGGCACGCCGACCGGTACACCGATGACCTGGGCTTGCGGGTGCAGCGTGACCAGGCGCTGGCGGATCACGGCGTTGAAGTCTTCGTCCAGCTGGCTGGCGATAATCACCTGACTCATGTGCGTTCCTTCTGACGTTGTGCGAACACGGCTTTGCCGACGCCTTGCAGCACGGCGTCGTTCTGCGGGGTGTGGACGCGGCTGCACAGCACGTCGCGATAGTGCCGTTGCAGCGGGCTATGACGTGAAAGGCCGGGGTTGCCCGAGGCTTCGATGGCCAGCTCCACCGCACGGATCGCGTTGTGGGTCACCAGGTACTTCAACTGCGCCGCGTGAGTGGCCGGGGTGTGCCCTTCGGCCGCAGCGTCCAACAGGCTGCGGTTGGCGAACAGCAACGTGTCGATATGCCCGACGGTTTCCTGGAACCGTGGCAGGGTGGCCAGCGCCGCCCCAAGGTTGGATGGCTTGCGTTCTTCCAGCCAGGTAACCAGCCAATCCCGTGCGGCCTGGGCCACGGCGTCGTACACCGACGACAACAACACCGCCATCCACCGGAACCCTTCGCCATCCAGCTCGGGTTGCGGCGCGCTCCAGGGGCTGACGCTGACCGCGTGGTCCAACGGCACCAGCACGTTGTCGAACACCACTTCATGGCTGCAGGTGGCGCGCATGCCCAGGTGGTCCCAGGTATCGATGATGCTCACGCCGGGGCTGTTTTTTGGCACCAGCCAGGCGCCCACCAACGGGTCGGTATCGTCACTGCGCGCCCACACGCTGAACCAGCTCAGGCCATGGCTGCCGGTGGAGTAAATCTTGCGCCCGCTGATGCGCCAACCTTCAGCGGTGCGCACTGCGGTAGTTGCCGGCAAACCGCCACGGGCCGGGGTGCCCAGGTCGGGTTCTACACGCAACGCATTGATCAGCGCGCCGTTGCGCACCGCCTCTTCTGCTACTTGGACACGGAGGTGCGGGGGCCAGGTTTTGCTGTCTTGCAGGCGTGTGTGTTGCAGGTATTGCATCACCAGAATCAATGCGGTGGAGGGCTCGCCCTTGGCTATCGCACTGATGGCCTTGCGCGCCTGGGGCAGGCTGGCGCCGCCACCACCCAGGGATTTGGGCACGGTGAGGGCGACCAGGCCGTGCTCGTGCAACAGCTTGAAGTTGGCGTGGGGGAAGGCGCCGCTTTCATCAAACCGATGCGCAGTGCTGGCCAGCTCGGCGCTGAGACGCTCGAGCAGAGCATCGAAATGGGCGACTTCCACGGAACGCAAGGACGCTTGAGTCATGAGTCTGTACTCGCTTGAAATGGTTGTAGTGAGCGGGCAAGCCCTAATGCCAGTCAGTTAAGGATTAACGCGGTCACTGTGGGAGGGGGCTTGCTCCCGATGGACTGCGTAGCAGGCCAATTTTTGAGGCCGCTGCGCGGCCTATCGGGAGCAAGCCCCCTCCCACAATTTATTCATCGCCCGCTTTATCGCTTAACTGACTGGCATTAGGGCAAGCCCGCTCACTACGAGGCTTCGGTGTAGCGGTTGGTTGGTACTTGCAGGCCCAGGTTGTCGCGCAACGTATGGCCGCTGTACTCGGTGCGGAACAACCCGCGCTGTTGCAGCACCGGCACCACCCATTCGGTGAAGGATTGCAAGCCGTCCGGCAGGAGCGAATTGATGATGAAACCGTCGCTGGCACCGGCCTCGAACCAGGTCTGGATCGCATCGGCAACTTGCTCCGGAGTGCCGACGAAATCACGCTTGGGCCGTGAGAAGCGCAGCGCCACTTCGCGCAGGGTCAGGCCCTCGTCCCTGGCCCATTGCTTGATGCGGTCGGAGCCGCCTTTCTGGCTGTTGGAACCCAGGTCGCCGAGTTCCGGGAAGGCGGCGTCCAGCGGGTATTGGCTGAAATCGTGGTCGTTGAACGGGCGGCCGAGGGCGACGATGGCGTCTTCTACGGAGACCAGATCGACAGCCTGCTGATAGCGGCTTTCCACCTCGGCGGCATCGCGCCCGATGATCGGGCGGATGCCCGGCAGAATCGCCAGGCTGTCGGCATCGCGGCCAAAGCCTTCGGCGCGCCGCTTCAGATCCTGGGTATAGGCCAGGCCATCCTCGAGGCTCTCCACATGCACAAAAATCGCATCGGCATGCTGTGCGGCGAAGTTACGCCCGTCTTCCGAGGTGCCCGCCTGGAAAATCACCGGCTGGCCCTGGTTCGAGCGGGCGATGTTCAGCGGGCCTTTGACCGAGAAAAACTCGCCTTTATGGTTCAGCGCATGCAGCTTGCCTGGGGTGAAAAACTCGCCGCTGTGCTTGTCATAGACAAAGGCGTCATCTTCCCAGGAGTCCCACAGGCCCTTGACCACGTTGAGGTGTTCCTTGGCGATGCGGTAGCGCACGGCATGCGGCGGATGCTCGGCTTTGCCGAAGTTGTCGGCGGTGCCGCTGAGCCACGAGGTGACGACGTTCCAGCCGGCACGGCCGCCGCTGATATGGTCCAGGGAGGCAAACTGGCGCGCCACCTGGAAGGGCTCGGTGTAGCTGACGGTCACCGTCGCCACCAAACCGATATGGGTGGTCTGTGCCGCCAGTGCCGAGAGGAGGGTCAGCGGCTCGAAACGGTTGAGGTAATGCGGGCTGGATTTGCATGAATGTGCAGGCTGTCGGCGATAAATACAAAGTCGAACCTGGCACGTTCGGCCAGCGCGGTCTGCTGCTGGTAGAAGCCGAAATTCGTACTCGCATTGGGTTGCGCCTGCGGGTGGCGCCATTCGCCCCAGCCGTGGCCGACACCATGGACCATGGCGCCCAGTTTCAAATGGCGTGGCTTGAATTGACGTGGCTTGCTCATGTGCGGCTCCTGGCTCATCGCGAGGCTTGGGAAGTGGGGAAACGGGTGGCGTTGAAGCTCCTGTCGAACCCCTGGGATACGTCGATGCGTCGGGGGAGCAGGCCCTCTTTCTGATAGGTATCGGCCGTGGCTTGCAGGCCACTGATCACCGAGTCGTCGATGGCGACCGGGCTCAGGTGCGTGTCTTTGGCCACTTCCACATGCACGGCCAACGGCAGGCCGGTGATTTTGGCCTGGGCGGCGGCGTATGCATCAGGGTGTGCGTTGGCCCAGGCATAGGCGCGGTCGACGCGAGCGACAAAGTCGTCCAACTGCACACGCTTGTCGGCGATCGCCTGGCTGGTCGCCGCGAAGTACAGGTGATTGCTCAGCAACCGATTGCCGCTGACCAGCACGCGGGCCTGGCTTTGCGAGGTGACCACGGTGGTGTAGGGATCCCAGGTGGCCCAGGCGTCGACCGTACCGTTATCCAGCACCAGGCGGGACTCACTGGGCAGCAGGAAAATGAACTGCACATCCTGGGTGGTCAGGCCGGCACCGGCCAGGGCCTTGATCGCCAGGTAATGGCCGATGGAGCCGCGCCCGGTGACGATCTTCTTGCCCTTGAGGTCGGCCACCGTCTTGATCGGCGAGTCTTTGGGCACCAGCAGGGCGGTGGTGTTACGCCCTTCGGCGTGGATGATGCTGACCACCTTGAGCGACGCACCGGCCCCCAGGGCGAACACATACGGCGCATCGCCGAGCGCACCGACATCCACGGCACCGGCATTCAGCGCTTCACCCAAAGGCGAGGCGGAGGGGAACTCCGACCATTGGATGGCGTAGGGCACATTGCGAGTTTCGCCGGAGGCTTCCAGGAGCGCCTTGATCGTGGATTTCTGGTTGGCAACACGCAGGGGTTGCAGGTCGGCGGCGGCGACTATGCCAGCCAGCCCCAGGGTCAAGGCGGTGCCCAGCAGCAGGCGTTTGAAGACGAGGGTCAAGACCATGGGATGCAGGCTCCAGGCAGATCAGAATAAGGGTTCGGCTACCTCCGCCTGGAGAAGGGGTCGGTGAGGAGTTAACGTTATTCCCATAAAAACCTGCTGTGAAGTTCTTTTTGGTTATATGTTAATTATTAAAAAAAGTGATTATTTTAGTTTGTAAATATTCTTAAAGTGCATTTATTGTCGGCACGCTTGGCGTGTGATGGAGGGAGGTGAGCCTTGCATGCGAGGATGCTCCGAAGCAGAATCCGCAGCTTTCCAAGGACTCGCACAACAAGGATATCCATGCCGTTGAACACGCTATTCATCGCTTCGCTGGGGCTTTTAGCGCTGGCGCAAACATCACTCGCCTGCGCGGAGAACGCCAATGGCAAGAACCTCTATTTCCAGAGGTGCGCCATGTGCCATGGCGCCGATATCAAGGGAACGGGGCCGCTGGCCAATAAAAGCACGCCGCCCACGCCCGATCTCACCACCCGCGCTTTCAAGAAGCGCCTCAGTGATTACCCGGGCGTTATCGTCGCGTCGGTCATCCTTCGCCCCAATGGCGACCTGATTCCCAGGACTTTGCGAGAGAACGGCGTCAAGATTGCGCCGTTCGCTTGGGGGGTTAAGGACTTTCGCGACTTGAATCAGTACATGACGGATGTGATTTCGAAAGCCCAGTGAGGGTGGGCTCAGATCACATAGAACCCATGGGTGCCGTCACGCGCCAATTGCGCCACCAGGCCGAACTCCCAATCCAGGTACGCCTGCATGGCTTCCTTGGGGTTGTCGGTGCCCTCATACGGTCGGCGATAGCGGTCGATACGCGGTGAGGCCAGGTGGGTTTCGCCTTCTTCCAGCGGCAGTTGCGCATTGATCCAGCCAGCGGTGCCGTCTTGCAGCAGGAACACTTGCTTGCCGGTGATGGCCTCGACTTCAGCCACTGCCAGGCGCGCCAATTGGCTGCTGCCACAGGTCAATACGTAGCGTTGGGCACTGGGCACCTTGGCCAGGGCCTGGGGCAATTGTGCGCGCAGCACCCACCAGGCTCCCGGAATATGGCGTTTGACGTAGTTGGCGCTGGCGGTGAAATCCAGTACCACGGTATCGCCCTGGTCCAACCAGTCGGCGAGGGTGTGAGGGCTGATCAATTCGGCCTGGGGCGGCGCAGGTACGGGGGCGACCCACGCACCTTGTTCGCTGAGGTTCGCAGCTTGCACATCATCCAGTACATGCACCTCCCAGCCCATTTGAGCGAGCCAGGATGCAGACATATTGGCGCGCACGCCATCGTCATCCACCAGTACCAAACGCGCCCCGCGGACGCTGGCGACATGGTCGGTTTCCTGCACCAACTGGCCACCCGGCGTGGAGCGTGCGCCCGGTAGATGGCCGGCTTCGAATTCTTCCGGGGTACGTACATCGAACAGGTAAGTGGTGCGCGCGGGTTGCTGCTGCCAGCGGTGCAGGTCTGCCAAGGTGGCGCGGCCGACGCGAGCCTTGTCGGCGACGCGGCGTGCCGCCTGGGCGGCTGCCTGGCGATGCTCTTCGCTGGTCGGCGCAAAGCGGCGTGACTGCCCATGGGCAAGCTTCTGCCCGGCCAGGGTCCAGCCGATGGTGCCATTACGCAGGGCCGAGACCGGGTTGGCCACGCCGGCATTGATCAGCGACTGGGTGCCGATAATGCTGCGGGTGCGCCCGGCACAGTTGACGATGATGCGGGTGGCGGGATCGGGGGCCAACTCGCGGGCGCGCAGTACCAGTTCGGCACCCGGTACGCTGATACCGGTGGGGATGCTCATGGTCTGGTATTCATCGAAGCGGCGTGCGTCGAGCACCACCACATCGGCCTGGCTGTCGAGCAGGGCCTGCACGTCTTCGGCGGCTAGCGACGGCGTATGGCGTTCGCTTTCCACCAGTTCTCCAAAGGCTTTGCTGGGCACGTTCACGTCGATAAACAACTCGCCACCGGCCCGGCGCCAACCGTCGAGGCCGCCGTCGAGCAGGCTGACCTGGGTGTAGCCCAGCGCAACCAGGCGCTCGGCGGCGCGGGCGGCCAGGCCTTCGCCATTGTCATAGACGGTGACCGGGGTATCGCGCCGTGGAATACGCGAATACACCTCCAGCTCCAGTTTGGACAACGGGATATTCGCGGCGAACAACGGGTGGGCTTGGGCAAACGGCGCTTCTTCACGCACGTCGATCAGGGCGACTTCTTCACGGTCCGATAGGGCCTGGCGAATCCGGGCGAAGCTTGCAGTCGATACGGTGCTCATAGGGCAGGGCTCTTTTCTTTGGACAAATCCCAGATGTTCGGGAGGAAGGCGTTGGAGTAACCGGAGATAAACAGTTTCTCGCTGCCGTCGGGCTGGTACACCGCGCGGCGCACGGCACCGATGTTGGCGCCGTACACGTGAATGCTGATCGACACCTGGTCGCGGTAGGCGTTGCTGACCTGATGAATATCGCCGACCTTGGGCGACACCGCCTCGACCTGGCCTGGCACCAATTGAATCGGCTTGCCTGCGGGCTTCAGGCTGCCATCGGCGGCGCGTTCGAACCCCTGGGAATACTCAGCGCCGCGCAACATACCGATCAACCCCCACACCCGATGGTCATGAATCGGTGTACTTTGCCCCGGCCCCCATACAAAGCTGACGATGCTGAAGCGCTGGCGCGAATCGGCATGCAGCAAAAACTGCTGATAGCGCTCGGGGTCGGGTTGCGCGAAGTCATCGGGGAGCCAGTCATCATGGCTGACCAGTGATGCCAGAAGTTTGCCACCCCGGTGCAGCAAGTCGCCTTCGCGAGGGTGGCCGTCGATCAATTCCGCCAGGGCGCCTATGAAGGCTCTGAGTCTCTCGGGGTGCTTGGCCTGGGTCATGACAACTCCATCCTGTGGTCGCTGGTGATGTTTTTATATAAGCATAATATCTGAGCTTAATATGCTATTTATTAATGATTAGCTTATAGCTGAAGGTAATTTAGAACTGGTCTGAATAGCGTTAGACGTTATTGATTACAGCCTGGGCTATCCAGGCAACGCGCCTACAACTATGCTTTCCAAACATCTTAATGACGCTTCTCTATGTGCGGCCCAAATGAAAATTGACGATATCGATGCCTTTGTCGAAGTGATTCGTTGCCAGTCCATCAGCCACGCCGCCGAGTCGTTGCAACTGACCCAGCCGGCCATCACCCGCCGCGTGCAGAACTTTGAGCAGGCGCTGGGCGTGGAGCTGTTCGACCGCAACACCAAGCCACTCAAGCCTACGCTGATCGGCACCCGGGTTTATGAACAATGCCGGTTGATCCTGCGCGAGATGGATGCCCTGCGCGAACTGGTGGCCACCGACGCACCGCCCACCGGCGTATTGCGCCTGGGCGTGCCGCAGACCCTTGGCGACGTGGTGTTGCTGGACGCGCTCAAGCAGTTGCGCAGCGACTACCCCGACCTGCGGGCCCAGGTCGCCACCGGCTGGGGTAGCCAGTTGGTCGGTAAGATCGAGCGCGGCGAACTGGATGCCGCGGCCGCGTTGTTTCCGGCGGGCAAGATCTTCCCTGACAACATCGTCGGCGAGTCCATCGGCAAGATGGAGTTGGTGGTGGTGTGCGCCAAGGCCCAACTGCCGAAAAAGCCGGGCAAGTTGGCGGATGTGTACCAGAGCGGCTGGATTCTCAACCCTGATGGCTGTGGTTTTCGCGCCGGTTTGCAGCGCACCTTGTCCGACCAGGGCCTGGCGTTGCGGGTGAACCTGGAAACCTTCGGCACCGAGCTGCAACTGGGCCTGGTGGCGGATGGCCTGGGCTTGGGCCTGGTGCCGCGTCCCTTGTTGGAGCGCAGCGCTCACCGCGAGCAATTGGCGGTGATGCCACTCAAGGATTTCAAGCCGGTGATGGATCTGTGGCTGATCTATCCGCACTTCCTGGGCAACTTGCAGGGGCCGGTGGATGCGTTCGGCAAGTGGGTGGCGGCCTCGCTGCAGAAAATTCGAGCAGCGGCCTGATATGAAAAATAATAATAATTAGCTTAGATTAAAATGTGCTTTTTATTATTTTTCGGCATCCCCTAGGCTGCCTGGACGTCCTTAAGGCCATCCAGGAAGTTTGCCATGAGCAGCGTCACCTCTATCTCCAGCGTGTCCAACACGGTTCGTCAACGCGTGACTCCAGAAGAGTGGGAGGTACGCGTCAAGTTGGCTGCGGCCTATCGACTGGCGGCGCTGTACAAGTGGACCGACCACATCTACACGCATTTCTCCGCCCGCGTGCCGGGGCCGGATGAGCATTTCCTGATCAATGCCTTCGGTTTGCTGTTCGATGAAATCAGCGCGTCCAACCTGGTCAAGGTCGACCTCGACGGCACCCTTGTCGACGACCCGACGGGGCTGGGCATCAACTACGCCGGCTACGTGATCCATAGCGCGATCCACGGCGCACGGCCGGATTTGCAGGCGGTGTTGCACACTCACACCCGCGACGGCATTGCGGTGTCGGCGCAAAAGAATGGCTTGCTGCCGATTTCCCAGCATTCCATCGCGTTCTCCGGGCGCGTGGCGTACCACGGATATGAAGGCGTGGCGCTGGACCTGGACGAGCGCGAGCGGCTGGTGGCGGACCTGGGCGACAAGAGTGTGATGATCTTGCGTAATCACGGGCTGCTGACGGCTGGCGTGAGTGTCGAGCATGCGTTCCAGCAACTGCAAAGCTTGGAGCGTGCGTGCAATATCCAGATCGCGGCGCAGGCGGCGGGGAATGAGGAACTGATATTTCCGCCCGCAGAGGTGGTGGCCAAGGTGGAGGAACAGGCCAAGGTGTTCAGCAACGGTGAAGGCCCGGGCGTGGCGAGGCATTGGAACGCGTTGATCCGGCAGTTGGAACGCAGCGATACCGACTACAAGAACTAATCTTTAAGCTAAGTGATAACAAAATGTGGGAGGGGGCTTGCTCCCGATGGTGGTGTATCAGTCATACATCGGCTGACTGATACAGCACCATCGGGAGCCAGCCCCTCCGGGCTTTATGTCTTACGCGACTTGCTGCGTTCGTTGCGCGACCAACTGACGGGTGAGGGGGATCAAGCGCTTGCCGTAGTCAATCGCGTCATTGAGCGGATCAAACCCACGGATCAGGAACGTGGTAATGCCCAGATCGTAGTAATCCAGCAAGGCTTCGGCGACCTGTTCAGGCGTGCCCACCAACGCTGTCGAGTTGCCCTGCGCGCCGAGCAAGCCGGCGATCCCGGTCCACAAGCGCTTGTCCAGTCGTGCCCCTTGTGCGGCCGCCGCCAGCAACCGACGGGAGCCTTCATTCGGGGGGCGCGGCGTACAAAGCCAGTCTGCTCGGCCAGCGCCGTGGCCTGCTGCAAGATGCTTTCGGCACGTGCCCAGGCGGCCTCTTCGGTTTCGGCGAGGATCGGCCGCAGCGACAGACTGAAGCGAATCGTGCGGCCGTGCCTGGCCGCTTCCGCACGCACCTGGGCCACGGTTTCGCGCACCTGCTCGTAGGTTTCACCCCAGAGCGCATACACGTCGGCATGTTTGCCCGCCACCGCGATCGCCGCCGCAGAGGAGCCGCCAAAGTACAACGGAATATGCGGCTGCTGCGGCGACTTCACCGAGGAGTGTGCGCCTTCGACCTGATAGTAGGTGCCGGCGAAATCGAAGGGTGTTTCGCTCGTCCATTCCTGGCGCACCACACTCAGGTATTCGTCGGTGCGCGCGTAGCGCTCATCTTTGCCGATATGGCTGCCGTCGGCACGCAGTTCGCGGTCGTCGCCGCCGGTGATGATATGCACGGCGGTGCGTCCGCCGTTGAATACATCCAGGGTGGCGAACTGGCGAGCGGCCAGTGTGGGTTGGGCAAAGCCCGGGCGATGGGCGATGAGGAACTGCAGCTTTCGAGTGACGCCGGCGGCATGTGAGGCAATCAGCGTGCTGTCCGGGCTGTTGGAATGGAAGGCCACCAGGGCGCGGTCGAAACCTGCCTCCTCGTGGGCGCGGGCCACGGTTTCGACATACTCGGGTTGCAGCACCGGGCCGCTGCGCGGGTGGATTTCTGAGGCGTGATGGCCGCCGATATAGCCGATGAATTCGATGCTCATGGTCACTCCTTGTTGGGTTGGGGTTCAACACCTCCACCGGGCAAGGGGTCGGTTATCCGGGTCAAAAGTAGGGCGGGGAGCGCGCCTTGTAAAATGCCGATTGGTTCTAACCTAATCATTAAAAAGTAGAATTACTCTTTATTGTATTTATCAGTAATTTGCATTTTATCGGTGTCAGGCAGGCGCATCCGCCAGCGCAATGCTCGGCTGGTCGGCATTGCCGCTGGCCCCCATGCGGTCGGCCAGGTAACGCGCCGGCGGTTTGCCCACGGCCTTGCGGAACATGGTGATAAAGCCACTGGCGTTTTCATAACCCAGGTCTAGCGCCACCGTTTGCACGCTGTCGCCCTTGGCCAGGCGTTGCAGGGACAGAATCACGTGCAACTGCCGGCGCCAGCGACCAAAACTCAAACCCAGTTCCTCCAGCAACAACCGCGTCATGCTGCGCTCGCATCATGCCGATGCGGATGGCCCATTGGCCGAGGCTGGATTTGTCGGCGGGATCAGCCAGCAGGCTGTCGGCCAGGCGGCGCAGCCTCACGTCCTGGGGCATGGGCAGGTGCAGGTCTTCGATGGGCGCTTCGGCCAGTTCGTCGAGCAATGTATTGATCAGGCGCCCCTGGGCACCGTCGACGTCGTACAGCGGCGGGAAACTCACCGCCTTGCTGATCAGCTCGTGCAACAGCCGCGACACCGCCAGGGTGCAGCACTGCTCAGGCAAGGCATGGGCGGCGTCGGGGTCGATCAACAGGCAATAGATCTGCGCTTCACCCGACCCGCGTGCCGCATGGAAGGTGCCGCCGGGAATCCACAGGGCGCACTGCGGCGGCACGATCCAGATACCCGCTTCGATCTCGCAGTGGATGACCCCGCGCAAGGTGTACATCAACTGGCCTTTGCGGTGGGCATGCTGCTGATGTTCCCAGGTGACCGAGGTGCTGCTGGCGCCCACTCCCACCACGGCGCGAGGGAAAATGTCGGCGTCCCTGGACATCGAAGGGTCGTGCATATCAAGGCGGTGGTGTCTCATGGCGGGCTTGGCACATTGGCTGAATTGCGAAATAGTTTGGCTATTCTGTGCAATGCCGTCCAGTGCCTGGCGCTCTATGATGAGAGTCACTCTCATTAAGGTGAGTTTTAAGGAGCAATGCCATGCGACTCGACAGTTCAACATTTCCCATCGTCAAAATCGTTTTCGATGCCCCCAACGATGGCGGGCCGGAGGATGCCTTCCTGGTTTTCGAAGGCCTGCTCGCCCGCCGGCAACCGTTCCTGCTGCTGCACGAAAAAGCCGTGGACGAGAACAACTATGCGCACTCCCACGAAGAGCGCAAGCTTGCGTCCCTCTGGATGAAGAAGAACAAGCCGGCGCTGCAGGCGTTCGTCAGAGGCATGATCCAGGTGGAACCCAGCGCGGCCAAGCGCCTGGCGCTCAAGCCGTTTACCGTGACATTCGGCAAGGCCTGGGGTTACCCGTTGCTGGTGGTGGAATCCAGGGACCGGGCCTGGGCGCTGGCGCGGGATGTGCTGGATGAAGAGGTGTCGGATGTGGCGCATTTTTGAGGGCATGCCGGCTGGCCTGTGGCGTGGGGGTAGCTCCCTTGCCACAGGCATTTCAGGTATTCTCCGCGCCCCGCTTATCACCGATTCCAAGAAAGATGACAGGACAAGACATGCAGGCGCTGCTGGAGTCGATTCTCGACGAAGTACGCCCCCTGATCGGCCTCGGCAAAGTCGCCGACTACATTCCCGCGTTGGCCGACGTGCCCGCCAACCAACTCGGCATTGCGGTATACGGCAACGACGGCTCGGCCTACTGCGCCGGTGATGCCCACACCCTGTTCTCGGTACAGAGCATTTCCAAGGTCTTCAGCCTGGTACAAGCCATCGATCACGGCGGTGAAACCATCTGGGAACGCCTGGGCCATGAGCCTTCCGGGCAACCGTTCAACTCGCTGGTACAGCTGGAATTCGAACGCGGCCGCCCACGCAACCCCTTTATCAATGCGGGTGCGCTGGTGATCTGCGACATCAACCAATCGCGGTTTGCCGTGCCGATTCTGTCGATGCGGGACTTTGTACGACGCCTGTCGGGCAACCCGCAGATCCTGGTCAACAGCATCGTCGCCGACTCCGAAGCCCAACACGGCGCCCGCAACGCGGCTATGGCCTACCTGATGAAATCCTTCGGCAACTTCCACAACGACGTGGACGCCGTGCTGCACAGTTACTTCAACTATTGCGCGCTGCAGATGAGCTGCCTGGATTTGGCCAAGGCATTCAGCTTCCTGGCCAACGAAGGTACCAGTGCCCACAGCGGCGAGCAGATCCTGACCGCACGCCAGACCAAGCAGGTCAACTCGATCATGGCCACCAGCGGGCTGTATGACGAGGCGGGTAACTTTGCTTATCGCGTGGGTTTGCCGGGCAAGAGCGGGGTGGGTGGCGGGATCGTCGCCGTCGTGCCGGGGCAGTTTACGGTGTGCGTATGGTCGCCGGAGTTGAATGCAGCGGGGAATTCGCTGGCGGGGATGAAGGCGCTGGAGTTGTTGAGTGAGCGGATTGGATGGTCGGTGTTTTGAGTCGCTGAGCTCGTTCCCACGCTCCGCGTGGGAACGCATCCCGTGACGCTCCGCGTCACCATTGCGCGTGATTCGAACCTCGCACTAACCGACGGGACGCGGAGCGTCCCAGGCGGCATTCCCACGCAGAGCGTGGGAACGATCATGTCGGTGTCGAGCTCGTTCCCACGCTCCGCGTGGGAACGCATCCCGTGACGCTCCGCGTCACCATTGCGCGTGATTCAAGCCTCGTACTAACCGACGGGACGCGGAGCGTCCCAGGCGGCATTCCCACGCAGAGCGTGGGAACGAGCTGTTACCTCAGGCCTTACGTTTTACAAACAGATCCACCATCAAGAACAGCGCCCCGGCGGTAATCGCAATATCTGCGATATTGAACACCCCGGTATGCGTCGGCCCCACGTTCAACACCATGTAGTCAACGACATGACCGTCGCGAAAGACACGGTCGATCAAGTTGGCGATACCACCGAGGGCAATGGCATAAAGCGGCAAGACTTTACGCAGGGGTTGATTCCAGTTGGACAGCGACCACCCCATCGCCCAGGCCACCACGACGGCAACCCCCACGATAAAAACCAGTTGTTTGACCTGAGGGGGGAGGGCAGCGCCCAGGCTCAGGAATGCGCCGGGATTCAGGCTCAGCTCCAACGCAAGGTTGAACGGGGTGGAGCCGATTTTGAAACTGTTGGCTTGTAGTGAAACCAAAGCCAGAAGTTTCACCAACTGGTCCACGGCAATAAAGGTGACGCCGGCGAGGAGGGCGAAGGTGCGGCCTCGCAGTAGGGACGATGTGCTCAAGCGGTAACTTCCTGTTCCGGGTCTGTCGGGAGGGCGCCCGAAGATAGCTCAGGCGCCTGGTGCCGTCCACGCTCACGCCGCTAGGTGAGTGAGATCGTCCCCACGCTCCGCGTGGGAACGCATCCCGTGACGCTCTGCGTCACCACTGCGCGTGATTCGAACCTCGTACTAAGCGACGGGACGCAGAGCGTCCCAGGCGGCATTCCCACGCGGAGCGTGGGAACGATCATGGTAGGTGTTTTGAGTTGTTGAGCTCGTTCCCACGCTCTGCGTGGGAATGCATCCCGTGACGCTCCGCGTCACCACTGCGCGTGATTCAACCTCGCACTAACTGATGGGACGCGGAGCGTCCCAGGCGGCATTCCCACGCAGAGCGTGGGAACGATCATCTCAGCGTGATGGGGGCTCCACCCAAAAAAATGCGCCCCTGAGGGCGCATTTTTTGTTCAGTCAGCAATCGCTATCAAGCAATCGCATCCCACGCACGATCACCGTGCTCATCCTTGATTCGGGTCGGCAACCCCATCACGTCCAGCGCCTTCAGGAACGGCTCAGCCGGCAGTTCCTCGACGTTGACCATGTGCTTCACATCCCACTCGCCACGGGCAACCAGCAGCGCGGCGGCTACCGGTGGCACGCCTGCGGTGTAGGAGATGCCCTGGCTGTCCGTCTCGGCAAAGGCTTCTTCATGGCACGCCACGTTGTAGATGAACATCTCGTGGGGCTGGCCATCCTTGGTGCCTTTGACCAGGTCACCGATGCAGGTCTTGCCGGTGTAGCCCGGAGCGAGCGACGACGGGTCGGGCAGCACGGCCTTGACCACTTTCAATGGCACCACTTCCACGCCTTCGGCGGTGGTGACCGGCTTTTCCGAAAGCAGGCCGAGGTTTTTCAGTACGGTGAACACGTTGATGTAGTGCTCGCCGAAGCTCATCCAGAAACGCACATTGGGCACGTCGAGGTTTTTCGACAGCGAGTGCACTTCATCGTGGCCGGTCAGGTACAGGTTCTGCGAGCCGACGATGGGCAGGTCGTCAGTGCGCTTGACTTCGAACATGGTGTTGCTGGTCCACTGGCTGTTCTGCCAGCTCCACACCTGTCCGGTGAACTCACGGAAGTTGATTTCCGGGTCGAAATTGGTGGCGAAGTATTTGCCATGGGAGCCGGCATTGACGTCGAGAATGTCGATCGAATCAATGCGGTCAAAATGCTGTTGCTGCGCCAGCGCGGCATACGCGTTGACGACACCCGGGTCGAAGCCCACGCCAAGGATGGCCGTGATGTTCTTCTGTTTGCACTCTTCCAGGTGGTTCCATTCGTAGTTGCCGTACCACGGCGGGGTCTCGCAGACCTTGCCCGGCTCTTCGTGGATGGCGGTGTCGAGGTAGGCAACGCCCGTATCGATGCAAGCGCGCAGCACCGACATGTTGAGGAACGCGGAACCTACGTTGATGACGATCTGCGATTGGGTCTCGCGGATCAGGGCCTTGGTCGCTTCCACGTCCAGGGCGTTCAGCGCGAAGGCCTGGATGTC
The DNA here is from genome assembly GCF_009935975.1 of Pseudomonas sp. Q1. Taxonomy (NCBI): domain Bacteria; kingdom Pseudomonadati; phylum Pseudomonadota; class Gammaproteobacteria; order Pseudomonadales; family Pseudomonadaceae; genus Pseudomonas; species Pseudomonas sp. Q1. The sequence goes on from NZ_QODI01000012.1 coordinate 96,529, forward strand.
GGCGGGAACCTTGAGGCTACCCTTGGCCTTGACGCTGTCGATGATGGCCTGGCATTTGGAGATGTTGCGCGACGCGATAGCAATACGACCGAGTTCGTCGTTGTGCTGCGCGCACTTGTGGGCCACCACCTTGGCGACACCTCCTGCACCAATGATAAGAACGTTCTTTTTCAATTGCTTTATCTCTCCTTTATCCGCCAGCTTACGAAAGGCTGGACAGGTAGTCGTCGTAACCAAATTCACGAACCACTTCGACGGTACCGTCGAGTTGTTTCACTACGATGGACGGCATTTTCAGGCCGTTGAACCAGTTTTTCTTGACCATGGTGTAGCCTGCGGTGTCGATGAACGACAGCCGATCGCCGATGGCCAGCGGACGATCAAATTGATACTCGCCGAAGATGTCACCGGCCAGGCAGGATTTGCCGCACACCATGTAGGTATGGTCACCCTCGCTCGGCGCCAGCTTGGCGTTGAGGCGGTAGATCAGCAGGTCCAGCAGGTGGGCTTCGATGGAGCTGTCTACCACGGCGAGGTGCTTGCCGTTGTAGAGGGTGTCGAGCACGGTCACTTCCAGGGAGGCGCTGTTGGTGATCGCCGCTTCGCCGGGTTCCAGGTACACCTGCACGCCGTATTTTTCGGAGAAGGCTTTCAAGCGCGCGCAGAATGCGTCCAGCGCATAGCCTTCACCGGTAAAGTGGATGCCGCCGCCGAGGCTGACCCACTGGACCTTGTGCAGCAGCTCACCGAAGCGTTCTTCGATGGTGCCCAGCATCTTGTCGAACAGGCTGAAGTCGCCGTTCTCGCAGTTGTTGTGGAACATGAAGCCGCTGATCTGCTCGATCACGCCTTCGATCTTCACCGGGTCCCACTCGCCGAGGCGGCTGAACGGACGCGCCGGGTCGGCCAGCAGGTAGTCGGAGCTGCTCACTTGCGGGTTGACGCGCAGGCCGCGGGTCTTGCCTTCGCTGCGCTCGGCAAAACGCTGCAGTTGGCTGATGGAGTTGAAGATGATCTTGTCGCAGTTATCCAGCATCTCTTCGATTTCATCGTCGGCCCAGGCCACGCTGTAGGCGTGCGCCTCGCCTTCGAACTTCTGGCGACCGAGCTTCAACTCATACAGCGACGACGAGGTGGTGCCGTCCATGTATTGCTGCATCAGGTCGAATACCGACCAGGTGGCGAAGCACTTGAGGGCCAGCAACGCCTTGGCGCCGGACTGCTCGCGCACGTAAGCAATCTTCTGCATGTTGACCAGAAGTTTCTGTTTATCGATGAGGTAGTACGGCGTTTTGATCATTTTTGAGAGCCTGCGGCGGTGCCTGCCAAAAAAGGACACGCATTGTGCCCGCACTTGAATCAGATCGAAAGGTTAGCGAGCGGAATTCACCGCGCGTGTTTGCAAGTTACGCAGCTTGTGTGACTTTCTATCGCTATGATGGTCCGCCTGGGCACGTGGTCCTGGAGTTGTCGACGGGAGGTCAAAACCGAAGGGCTCAACCCAAGCTCCCCGGCGTGCTAACGTCTGCTCCTCTGAATCAGCCTGCGCCCACGTCTTTATGAAAATGCCCGACATAGAAGCTATCCAGGCGTTTGTCCTGGTTGCCGAACTCCAGAGCTTTACCCGTGCCGCCGATGTGATTGGCGGCACCCAGGCGGCCATCAGCCTGAAGATCAAGCGCCTGGAAGAAACCCTCGGCCATAAGTTGCTGGAGCGCACGCCGCGCAAGGTTACGTTGTCTGCCCATGGCCAGATGTTTGTGGCCAATGCCCGGCAATTGCTCGATCACTACCAGAACACATTGAAGTGCTTTGGGCGGCAGAAGCGCACCTTGCGCGTGGGGGTCAGCCATCACATCGTGGGCGCCGACCTCAATGTCTGGTTGCGCCGCCTGGCCAGCGTCGATCCTGAGGTGGTGGTTGCATTCAGCCTGGGCACCTCGCGTGACATGCTGGTGAACTATGAGCAGGGCAAATTGGATGTGGCAATGATCCTGCGCCATGACAATCGGCGCCAGGACGGAGAAGTGGTGGGGGTCGAGCATTTCGGTTGGATGGCCGCCGAAGGCTTCACGCTGCGCCGGGGTGATGCGTTGCCATTGGCTATCCAGCCCGAGCCCTGCGGGATGCGCAGTATGGCCCTGAGCGCGCTGCAACTGTGCAACCGCGCCTGGGAGGAGGCATTCGTCGGCAGCGGAATTCTTGCCATCGGTGCTGCGGTAGTCGCTGGCATCGGGGTAGGGGTGATGGTGGAGCGCATGGCGCCGAAGGGATGCGTGGATGCGCAGCAGCGGTTTGATCTGCCACCGCTGCCCGCACGTGAGGTGGTGCTGTATACCGCACAGCGCGATGCTCAGGCGCAGGCGCTGATCCAGGCGTTGAGTGCCGACATTCCGGCTTAAAGCCACAGGCGCCCGAGCGAGGCGATCAGCCAGGTAAGGCTGCCGATGCCAAGCAGGGTGGCAGCGAGTGCGGCGAAGTGGGCCAGTAGCATGCTCATCGGTGACATCACGTATTTCCTTACGGGGGAGGAAGTACGAGTATGAAAATCGCCGAGTAGCTGAAACAGCCGCGTCGCGCTATTTCAATGATAAGTAAAACGATGGGTTGCAGGGCGCGCTGCACCCCCATCGCCATAAAAGCTTCATCTTCCTGGCACCGTCCTGCCACATTGCGCCGCTACTGTCCTCGCCAATGAGATCGATCTCAAGCGAGCGACAATGACTGACCTGAAAGACGTAGCAAGGCTGGCTGGCGTATCACGCGCCACCGCCGCGCGCACTTTTGCTTCCCCCGACCAGGTGCGACCAGCCACCCGTGAACAGGTGTTCGCCGCGGCCCGTGAGCTGGGGTTCCGTCCCAATCTGCTGGGCCGCCAACTGCGCCTGCAAACCACCCGGTTGATCGGCGTGGTGGTGCCCAACTTGCTCAACCCGGTGTTCGCCGAACAGTTCCAGGCCATGGAGCGTGCGGCACGGCTGCGCGGTTACAGCCTGCTGTTGGCGACCACCGACTACAGCAGCGAGCGCGAAAGCAGTGTGGTGGAAGAGCTGCTGCGCCAACGGGTCGACGGCTTGGTGCTGACCGTCACCGATGCCGAAAGCAATGCGGTGCTCAGTAGCCTGAATACCGAGAAAACCCCGTTTGTGCTGGCGTATCACCAACCGGGCAATCCCGATTACAGCGCTGTGTCGGTGGACAACCGCGCGGGCATGGCGCTGGCCACCCGCTATTTACTCGAGGCGGGCCACCGACGCATCAGCATGGTCGCCGGTCCCGCGTTGCAGTCTGACCGTGCGCGCTTGCGTTACGCCGGTTATTGCGACGCGATGCAGGAATACGGCCTGCGCATCCGTCCGGTCATCGAAATGCCCGCCCACACCCAGGCCGAATACGCGGTGATCGCGCCATTTCTGCAAGGCGCGCAGGCGCCCAGCGCACTGGTGTGTTCCAACGACTTCCTGGCCATCAGCCTGATCGCCGAGCTGCGCCGCAACGCCTGGAACGTGCCCGAACAGTTGTCGGTGATGGGCTTTGACGGGATTGCCCTCGGTACCCAGATGCACCCGACCCTGTGCAGCGTGGTGCAGCCCATTGCGCTGTTGGCCAGCACCGTGATTGACCAATTGTTGGCGCAGATCGCAGGTCTTGCCCCGACGTCCCATTGCCTGCCTTGCCATATCCGGCCGGGCGAAAGTACTCAACCCCATCAGGAGACTCCTAATGCGCACACTGCGTAAAACCCTGGCCGCCGTGCTGCTGTTCGGCACCGCCAGCCTGGCCCAGGCCGCCGAGACCGCGATTTGCTACAACTGCCCGCCGGACTGGGCCGATTGGGGCACGCAGCTGCAGGCCATCGCCAACAGCACGGGTGTGCACGTGCCGCTGGACAACAAAAATTCCGGGCAGTCGCTGGCGCAACTGGTGGCTGAAAAAGCCGCACCGGTAGCGGACGTCGTCTACTACGGCGTGACGTTCGGCCTGCAGGCGCAAAAAGCTGCAGTGGTCGACGCCTACAAACCCAAGGCCTGGGAACAAATCCCGGCCGGTCTGAAGGACCCGGCCGGTCACTGGTTCGCGATCCACTCCGGCACCTTGGGCATCATGGTCAATGTTGATGCACTCGGTGGCCTGCCGGTCCCGCAAAGCTGGGCCGACCTGCTCAAGCCGCAATACAAAGGCATGGTCGGTTACCTTGACCCGTCCAGCGCTTTCGTCGGCTACGTGTCGGCGGTCGCGATCAACCGCGCCATGGGCGGCGACCTGGACAACTTCGCCCCGGCCATCGACTACTTCCAGAAACTGGCGAAAAACGCCCCCATCGTGCCCAAGCAAACTGCGTACGCACGGGTGCTATCCGGCGAGCTACCGATCCTGGTGGACTACGACTTCAACGCCTACCGCGCGCGCTACAAGGACAAGGCCAATGTCGCCTTCGTGATCCCCCAGGAAGGCAGCATCAGCGTGCCGTATGTCATGAGCCTGGTCGCCAACGCGCCGCACCGTGCCAATGCCGAGAAGGTCCTCGATTTCGTGCTGTCGGACCAAGGCCAGGCACTCTGGGCCAAGGCTTACCTGCGCCCGGTACGCGCGATGAAAATGCCCGCCGATGTTGCCGCGCAGTTCCTGCCCGACAGCGACTACGCCCGTGCCGGGGTGGTGGACTACGCAAAAATGGCCGCCGTGCAGGAAGCTTTTGCCGCCCGTTATTTGAACGAGGTCAAGTAAGTGGCAGCAAAACGCATGATCTGGCCGCTCGCGCCGGCCCTCGCGCTACTGCTCGCGTTCTGGTTATTACCGCTGGCGCACCTGATGCTGCTCGGCGCCGAGAGCCGTGACGGCCAGGGCAGTGGTTACTGGCAGGTGCTCAGCAGCGCGCAGTATCTGGGCAGCCTCGGGCAAACCCTGGTCCTGGCCGTGGTGGTGACAGCGGTCGCGCTGGTGATCGGTGGCATCAGCGGCGTATTCCTCGCTCGCCAGCAATTCTTCGGGCGTTCGGCGCTGGTCGCGTTGCTCACCTTTCCGTTGGCGTTTCCCGGCGTGGTCGTGGGGTTCCTGGTGATCCTGTTGGCCGGGCGCCAAGGACTGTTCGCCGCACTGGGCCTGCAACTGGCCGGTGAGCGTTGGATCTTTGCCTACTCGCTGGCGGGGCTGTTCGTGGGTTACCTGTACTTCTCGATCCCACGGGTGATCCTCACGGTGATGGCGGCGTGCGAGAGCCTCGACCGCAGCCTGGAAGAAGCGGCCCACTCGCTGGGCGCCGGGCACTGGCGCGTGGTGTGCGATGTGATCGTGCCGGGCCTGGCGCCCGCGTTGGCGTCCTGCGGGGCGATCTGTTTTGCCACGTCCATGGGGGCCTTCGGTACGGCCTTTACCTTGGGCACACGACTGAATGTCACCCCGGTGGCGATCTACAACGTATTCACCAACTACGCCAACTTTGCCGTCGCCGCTGCGCTGTCGGTGGTGCTCGGCGCGGTGACCTGGGCGGTGTTGTTGCTCACGCGACGCCTGGTGAAGAACTCGGGGACTGTGCTGTGAAGCGTTCATCTCTGTTTGTCATTCAATTGCTGTTCACCCTGCTGGTATGCGCCTTCATGTTGGTGCCGGTGCTGATGTCGTTGCTGGCTGGGCTGACGCGCAACTTCTTCGTGGGTTTGTCCAGCGGCTTGACCTTCGATTGGTTGCTCCAGGTGTGGCAGGCCTATTCGCCCACGGTGTGGTTATCGCTGCAACTGGCCCTGGCCTGCGCGGTCGTTGTCTGCGTGATTGGCGTACCTGCGGCCTATGCCTTGGTACGCATGAACAACCGCTTCAGCCGCGCCTTCGAAGAGTTGATGGTGCTGCCGGTGGCGATGCCGGGGTTGGCCAGTGCGTTGGCGTTGCTGCTGACCTACGGCCAGTTCGGCAGCTTTCGCAGCAGTTGGTTGTTCATCCTGGTCGGCCACGTGCTGTTCACCTTGCCGTTCCTGGTCCGCCCGGTGATGGCGGTGATGCAGCGCCAGCAACTGCCGGTGCTGGAGGAAGCCGCCGCAAGCCTTGGCGCGGGGCCGCTCAAGCGTTTCTTCAGCGTGGTGGTGCCCAATTGCCGGGCAGGGATCCTCGCGGGTGTGCTGATGGTGGTCACCCTGTCCCTGGGTGAGTTCAACCTGACCTGGATGCTCCACACACCGATGACCAAGACCTTGCCCGTTGGCCTGGCCGACAGCTACGCCTCGGCGCGTCTGGAAATAGCCAGTGCCTACACCCTTATCTTTTTGCTGATGATCGTGCCGCTGTTGATTGCGTTGCAGGCCATCAGTGCTCGTTTGTCCCGTGGAGAGCGTCGATGACCGCTATCACCCTTGATCTGAAAGGCTGTCGCAAGGCGTTCGCCGACGGCACCGTGGCCGTGCATGACTTGAACCTGACCGTCGAAGGCGGTGAAACCCTGGCGATTCTCGGGCCTTCCGGATGCGGCAAAACCACCACGCTGCGCCTGATCGCGGGGCTTGAGCGCCCGGATGTGGGCCAGGTGTTTTTCGGCGATCAGGATGTTACCCGCCTGCCCATCGAGCGGCGCGACGTGGGTATGGTGTTCCAGAACTATGCGTTGTTTCCCAACCTGGATGTGGCCGGGAACATTGTCTATGGCCTGAAGATTCGCGGCCTGTCGGCGCCCGAGCGCAATAAGCGCTGTGAAGAGTTGCTGGAACTGGTGGGCTTGCAGCACCACGGCAAACGCAGCATCCATGAACTCTCCGGCGGCCAGCGTCAGCGGGTGGCACTGGCTCGTGCCTTGGCGCCACGCCCGAAGGTGTTGCTGCTGGATGAGCCGTTGGCAGCCCTTGACGCGCAATTGCGTGAACGCCTGCGCAGTGAGCTGAATGAACTGCTGCGTGGCCTCGGTATCACCAGCGTGTTTGTCACCCACGACCAGGGCGAAGCCATGGCCCTGGGCGACCGCATCCTGGTGATGGAACACGGCCGTGTCGCCCAGCTGGCCAGCCCCCGCGACATCTACCAGAAGCCGGCCAACGCCTTCGTCGCCGGGTTTGTCGGCAACCTCAATGCCTTCTCGGTGCTCGGGCAAACGCCGCACGGCCTGAAAGTGTGTGGCGGTGAACTGCCGTGGCAGGCGCCCGACCAGCCCGGCACGGTGTATTGCCGCCCCGAACACTTGCGGGTGATGGAAGGCGAAGGGCACTTGCACGGCCACTTGGTGGCGCAGTTTTTCCAGGGTGCGCAAAGCCGCCTGATCGTCGAAGTGGGCGGCCCGCAACCGCTGCTGGTCGACAGCCAGGATAACCAGTTGCATGCCGTTGGCGCGCCGATTGCCCTGGCGATCGCGCCGCACATGTTGTTCACCCTGAATGCTTGAGAATTTATGTTGAATCGTCCGTTTCTAGTCGCGCAGATCAGTGACCTGCACCTCAAAGCCGGTCAGCGCCTCACCTATGGCGTAGTCGATACCCTGGGCGCGCTGCGCCGTGCCGTCGACCATTTGAACGCCAGCCACCCACGGCCCGACATCGTGGTGGTCAGCGGCGACCTGGTGGACTTTGGTCGCGCCGATGAATACGCCGTGTTGCGCCCCGAACTCGCACGCCTGCTCATGCCGTGCTACCTGGTGCCCGGCAATCATGACAGTCGTGGGCCGCTGTTGGACGCGTTCCCCGAGCATGCCTACTTGCCGGCGTCGGCGCAGGGGCCGTTGGATTGGGTGGTGGATGAGCATCCGCTGCGTTTGATCGGCCTTGACTCCACGATTCCTGGTGGCCATGGCGGCCAGTTACTGGGTAGCCAGTTGCAATGGCTCGACGAGCAATTGTCGTTACGCCCGCACGCGCCGACTTTGCTGATCTTGCACCACCCGCCGTTTATCAGCGGCATCGGCCATATGGACCGTGAACCCTTCATCAATGCGGCTGCCCTGGAGCAACTCGTCTCGCGCCATCCGCAAGTCGAGCGCCTGTTGTGCGGGCATTTGCACCGTCCCATGCAACGGCGTTTCGGTGGCAGCCTCAGTTGTGTATGCCCCGGCACGTCCCATCAGATCGTGCTGGATTTGCAAGACGCCGCGCCCGCGCATTTCAACCTCGAGCCGGCGGGTTATCTGTTGCATCGCTGGGATGCGCAACACGGCTTGATCAGCCACAACGGCGTGTTCGGGGAATACCCGGGACCGTATCCGTTTTATGACGCCCATGGATTGATTGACTGAGGTCTTACGGAGGTTCACTCGCTCAACTAAGTCTCTGACCGTTCGTTAGCGCACCGGCCCATTCAAGTGCGGTCGCGTGCATCCTGCTGCTTATTTTTTGCGCCCGGAACCTGGATTCCGCGCCGGAGTTCGTCCTGATGAAAGCTACTTTGAATGTATTAAGCGTATTGACCGGCGGCCTCGGCCTGGCCCTGAGCCCCTTGGCCTCGGCTGATTTCCTGGGGGACAGCAAAGCCAACCTGGGCCTGCGCAACTTCTACTTCAACAACGATAACCGTGACGGCGCCGCCGCACCGTCGAAGACCGAAGAGTGGGGCCAGGCGTTTATCCTCAACTATCAATCGGGCTTTACCGACGGCACCGTCGGCTTTGGCCTGGATGCGGTCGGCATGCTCGGTGTGACCCTCGACAGTGGCGCCGGGCGCCACGTCGGCAGCTCGATGATCCCCAGCGATGACGGCAAGGCCACCGACAACTGGGCGCGTGGCGGTGCGACGGCCAAGGCGCGTTTTGCCAAGACCGAAGCGCGTTACGGCTACCTGCGCCCAAACCTGCCGATCCTGGTCAGTAACGATGGCCGCCTGTTGCCGCAGTCCTTCGAGGGCGGGCAAATCACCAGCAAGGACATCGACAACCTGACCCTCATCGGCGGCCAACTGCAACACACCACCGGCCGTGGCTCCAGCGACAGCAGCGGCCTGGCGGCGGCGGGCGGTACCCGGGAAAGCAATAAATTCAACTACGCCGGTGCCGACTACCAAGTGAACAAGGACCTGATGGTCCAGTATTACTACGCCAACCTCGAAGACTATTACCAACAGCACTTCGCGGGCTTGATCCATGTGTTGCCGCTGGGTGACTACGGCTCGCTGAAGACGGATCTGCGCTATTTCAAGACCACCTCCGACGGCAAGAACAGCAGCGCCGCCGGCCGTGCCGAGGGCTACAAGTTCGGCGGCTATACCAAAAACGGCAGCGGTGAAATCGACAACAACACCTGGAGTGCGGCGTTCATCTATTCTCTGGGCCCACACGCGATTACTGCCGGTTACCAGCAGGTGTCAGACGACAGCAACTTCGCCCAACTCAACCAGGGTGGCCTGGTGAACAAAGGCGAGGGCGGTTCCAGTCTGTACCTCTACACCGACCGCACCGTGCAGACCTTCATCCAGGCGGGCGAGCGCACCGCGTTTGCGCAATACGCCTATGACTTTGCCGCCTTGGGTGTACCGGGCTTGAAGGCTTCGGTGATGTACTTGAAGGGTGACCATATCCAGACCGCCAGCGGCCAGGATGCCAGCGAATGGGAACGTGATATTTCCCTGGATTATGTGGTGCAGAGCGGCACCTTCAAGAACGTCGGGTTCGGCTGGCGTAACGGTATGTCACGCAGTGAAGTGGCCAGGGACCAGGATCAGAATCGCTTGTTCGTGAGCTATTCGATTCCCCTGCTGTAAACCCATTGTAGTGAGCGGGCTTGCCCGCTCACTACAACGACCACAAACGTACAAGAGTGTTGCCAATCGCCCTCAGTAGACTCAAGGCATTCTTTTTACTGCAGGTTCCCCATGGATATCTTCCTCTACGCCTTCAGCGTCATGTACAGCCCTGGCCCGGTGAATTTCATGGGCCTCAACGCCGGGCTCACCGGTCAGTTTCGTCGCTCTACCGGGTTCTTCGCCGGCGTGGGGTGCGCGATGTTGGTGTTGTTCGTGCTGTTTGGCTATACCGGCGAAGCGATCATTTCCCACGCGGCATTGCCGTACATTTCCCTGGTGGGCGGGGTGTACACCTTGTACCTCGCCTATCAGGTGTTCACCGCCCGTACGGTAGTGGAAGAAGACACTTCAACGGCACCGGCCAAAACCCTCACGTTCTGGAATGGCCTGGTGATCCAGCTGCTCAACCCCAAGGGCATCATGGCGGTGTTGCCGATCACCAGCGTGATGTTGCCGGCGGCGCATATCACCGGGCTGGCCATTGCCAGTGTTTCTGCCGCGTTGGCCTTCGCAGCGTTCGGCGCGCCGTGGATGTATGCGTTGCTCGGGGCTTTGTTGGGGCGGCGGATCAATGGCGCGTCGGCGTTCACGTTGTTCAATCGCTGCATGGGTGTGGCCCTGGCGGTCTGTGCCTATTTTATGTTTCTCGCGTTTTACAGGCATCTGAGTGCAACGTGAGGAGAACTTGTGTTTGTCTCAAATAGTATGAGTTTGTCTCACTATCGCGCCGCTCCTTTGCTGTTAGGGTCAAGCGATGAAATCCGTGGTTTGACCCAGGGGGAGAGTGATGAGCTTACCTGCACAACCGGCCGAGGCGGTCGTTGAATTTTGGAAACGGGCCGGACCCAAGCGTTGGTTCGCCAAGGACGCTGCGTTTGACGCGGCCTTTCGCGACACCTTCTACGAAACCCATATGCAGGCCGCCCGTCGCGAACTGGAAGACTGGCTGGCGTCGGCAGAGGGCGCGTTGGCCTTGCTGATTCTGCTGGATCAATACCCACGCAATGCCTTTCGCGGCACCGCGCATATGTTCGCCACCGACCCCCTGGCGCGGCTGTATGCCCGGCGCATGGTGGACGCGGGGCTGGATACCCTGATCGAACCTGAGCTACGTGCGTTCTGTTATTTGCCGTTCGAGCATTCCGAAGACCCGGCGGATCAGCAGCGCTCGCTGGCGTTGAATCAGCAACTGGATGCTCGCACCTTTCATTGGGCCAAGGAGCACGCGAACATCATCGAACGGTTCGGGCGTTTTCCCCATCGCAACGCGCTACTGGCAAGGGCTACCACCGAACCAGAGCAGGCGTTCCTCAAGGCGGGTGGTTTTGCGGGTTAGGCCTCGGTAGGTGTCGCTGTGTTCTTGGGCTCGGTCGAGCGAAATCGCCGCAGACCCTTGAGGTCGATCGCCCAGCGCAGGGCCTCGGTGGCCGAAGGACGGGGGCCTTGGCTGATCGCGTGTTCATCCTGGGTCAATGCGCCGAGGTAGCCCTGGGCGCCGCTGCGCTCGCTCCAATAGTGGGTGTGGCTGAGCCAGGAGCGTGCGAGCCAGCCTTTGCAGCGACCCACAGTGACCGGCAAATCCAGCACGCCATTGCCCATCACCGGCTTGACCGGGCCGCCGACGATGTCGCCAAACAGGCCGTAAGGTGCGGGGAAGTAGAGGTTGGTCCAGCGCGTCACCGCAAATGCGGCGGCATGGTGCAGGTAGAGCGGGGTGAAAGCCTGCCCACCGAGCATGACCGGTTGGCGGGCGCTGTAGCCGTAGCCTTGGTCATCCTTGGTGGGCGGGCAGGCTGGGGCTTCACGACGCTCCATGCGTTGCTGGAAGTCGCTGACGCTGCGGCCCAGCAACAGGCTGGCATGCGCCATCGGGCTGCCCACGGTGACCAGGTCGGTGATACGCCAGGGGTTGCCCAGGTTGCGTTGTTCGATAAAGGCCGCGGCCTGTTGTTCGCGAAATCTCAGGGTGCTGCCCAGGCCGCCATCAAGGGCCGCGCCGGCGTCGGGCAGCGCTTGCTTGAGCACCGGTTGCAGCGGTTCGTGGTTGGCGTAGCGTCTGGCCAATTCGTGATTGCTGGGGATGACCTTGTTCAGCTGATCGTGATATTCGTGCCACAGGTAACCGACGATGTCGTAGGCAATCACGCTGCCCAGGCTGTGGCCGACCACGATGATCCGGTCGTAGTCACCCTGGTTATGCAGGGCGCGCAACAGCGCTACGCCATCGGCGCGGATCTGTTCGCGCACCACGACATTCTGCGGGTTGGGGCTCAGGTATCGCGCCGCATCACCCAGGTAGGACAGGGCGGAATAGCGTAATCCGAGGCCGATGGCGCCCAGTAGCAACGGCACCAGCGCGAAGGGGTTGTCGGTGTGATCGAAGCGGCCCCAGGTCGTGGCCAGGGTGCCGCTGGCGATCAGCAGCAAAAGTACTAGTAGTGTCCAGCGCGTGGTGCGCCAGATCGGCACGATCGCGTCGGGAATATCCCGGCGCGGGCGCTTGAAGAGGTCCCACAACCAGCTCAGCAGGTGGCCAAGCTTGGTGCCCTGCATCTTGTGGGCCCAATAATATTCGTAGAAGTCGGTGGACGTGCGGCCTGGCGACTTCAATACGCGCAGGTCGAAATTGCGCGACAACCGATCCGGCTTGCTCCAGTAGAAGGGTTTTGCGTCGGGCGTGTTCGCCGGGATCATGGCGTCCACAAAGCCATGCAGGGTGTCCATCGGGCGCTGTTCGCCGATGCCGTGGATGACCACAACCGCTTGTTTCATGTGCTATTCATTCCTTGAAGGCCACGAAGGGGGAGCAATGTCGAGAAATCGCGAATAGCCATAATATTGCCACTACCCGTGCTATTCCTGCCAGGAATGCCCCCATAAAAAACCTGCATTTTCTTTACCAACGCATATCTCGTAGCGTGGCATTTCACCCAAGGAGACTCGCCATGCAGCCGTTACGCCTCTACGTTGACGCTCAATTCACCAGCCCCTATGCGATGTCGGTATTCGTCAGCCTGCACGAGAAGGGGTTGGCGTTCGACACCCGTACCCTGGACCTGGACGCCGCACAACAGCAGGCGAAGGACTACACCGAGCTGTCGGTGACGCAGCGCGTGCCGACGTTGCTGGACGGTGACTTTGCTCTGTCGGAGTCCTCGGCGATCACTGAATACCTCGAACAGGTCTACCCCGGGACGCCGGTGTACCCGGCTGACCCCAGGCAGCGGGCGAGGGCGCGGCAAGTCCAGGCGTGGTTGCGCAGTGACTTGCTGCCGATTCGTCAGGAACGCTCGACGCTGGTGGTGTTTTACGGCGCGAAAATGCCGCCCCTGTCGCCCGTGGCGCAAGCCGCTGCGCACAAGTTGCTCAGTGCGGCGCAGACGTTGTTGGCGGGCAACGCGGCGTATTTGTCCGGCGAGTGGTCGATTGCCGATGTGGACCTGGCGGTGATGCTCAACCGGCTGATCCTCAATGGTGACGAGGTGCCGGCCGAGCTGGTGGCGTATGCCGAGCGTCAGTGGCAGCGCCCGTCAGTGCAGGCCTGGGTCAACCTGCAACGCCCGGCGCTGTAAGCGGCGACAGCCATTCGTGGGCGACACGCCGGTCGAGGTCTTCCCAATCAGCCATGCCCAGCACGCGGGTGGTGTTCAAGCCACGCAGGTAACCGCGCAGTTGCTGGGCGCTGGCGTAGCGCTCGTCGGCGTCGGCCGTTTCGTCCTGCAGCACGGCTTCATAATCGACCAGGTAATCGGCGACCCGCTCGCGAAACTCCGGCAGTACGGCTTCGCGAATGCGGTCGAAGGTTTTCTGGTGCGGCTTCATGGCGTGGTCCTTATAAGTTTTATTGAAAGCGGGCGGTGTAACACTATCGGTTCAAATGATAGTCACCATCAAGGATCGCAAGTTCTGTTTTTGCTGGAAAAGGGGAGAATTGCACCATCGAGACGCTGCTCAAGGAAATGCGCGATGAGGACGATAATCCAACTGGGTTTGATGATGTTGATGCTGGGTTCGGTGGTCATGACCACCCCGGTTAGTGCCGATGAACTGCGTACGGGCCATTTGCTGCCACTCGTGGGTAGCGTAGACTCCCTGGCGCACGCGCAGTCGGTGGGGGTGTTGTACAGCGAAAACACCCGCGACAACCTCCGCTACCTTGAGCGCTACCACGCCATGGCCATGAACGGCGCCAAGGATGCCCTTGACGGACGTATCCGCGAGGCATTCGTCAACAGCTCCGATCCGGAGTTGGCCATCGATTGGCTATTGGGTTCGCTGCAGGGCACTTTTTTGTCCGTCACGGTCTATAGCAGCCTGGATGAGCTGGTGCAGGCGCACCCGGACGTAGTGGTGATGCTCGATACCCATAACCAACTGCTGACCCCGCGCAACGACTGGGTGGAAGCAAGCTTTACCGCACGGTTCTATGACGCGGACTTGCAATACATCGCCAAGGCCGAAGGTTCGGTGCACAAGCAGGTGTCATCGGTGTGGGTGCATGACAAGGCGGCGCCCGAGATCGCCGCGCAGATCGAGCAGCAGCGCGATGTGCAGCAAGATGCCTTGAGGCAGTTTGATGTGTCGCTCAAGGCGTTGGTCCGAGCGGGTTGATGTGAACTTTTTTCAGTTATTTTCAGGAATTTCTATGCGCTCTTTTTTCGCCCCGGCCCTGGCCTTTGCTTCTTTGGGACTGACCGGTTGTGTTTCCGCACCCAATGCTCCGACCTTGACCCTGCAAACCAGCAAGACGCCTGAAGGTTATGTGCAGTGCGTATTGCCCACGCTTGAAAAGCACGGCATCACCTCCACCGTGACGCAGAACTCGCGCCACGCCAAGGTGCTGCTGACCAGCAAGTTCGCTGCTGATGATGTGCTGGAAGCCTACAAGTCCCAGGACGGCACCAAAGTGTTCCTGTATGAGCGCAAGCCGCTGGCATCGGCGATCACGCCCTCCCGGCTGGAACAGGCAGCCAAAGACTGCCAGTAACCTGTAGTGAGCGGGCTTGCCCCGCGCTGGGTGGCGAAGCCGCCCTAAACCCTGCCGCTGCGGTGTTTCAGAAAGACCGAGGCGCCTGGTTTTGGGGCTGCTACGCAACCCAGCGCGGGACAAGCCCGCTCACTACAAGGGTCGCAGGGGGAGGGCTCAGGGTTTCGCTTCGCTGCTGAAACTGTCGACCGCCCTGACCAGGCCCTTGGCCGCTAGCGCCACCAACTCACCGCCTTTTTCCACGGTCGCCAGGGCCGGGTCCGAGCCCATGCGTCCGTCGGGGAAGCGTGCGCGGAAGTCCAGCGCCTCGCGGATTGGACCGGTGTTGGCAATCTGCGGCGAATAATCGGCTGACTTGATCGACTCCGGATACGCCCACTGCGTGACCGCGATCTCCGACGGCGTGGCATGGCTGCCATGGCCCACCGGGAATTGGCGGTGCGCCAGATCGCCGACACCTTCAAGGTCCCACCAGTTCACCAGCTTCAGCGCAAACCCGGCTTCGCGACGGGCGTAGCTGGCCTCGGCATACAGTTCGGAAAACGCGGCCTCGATGGTGGCGATATTGCCGCCATGGCCGTTCAGAAACAGGATCTTCTCGAAACCGTGCCCGGCCAGTGAGCGCACCCAATCGCCAATCGCGGCGATAAAGGTGGAAGGGCGCAGCGAGATGGTGCCGGGAAAGCCCAGGTGATGCTGGGCCATGCCGATATTGAAGGTGGGGCCGATCAGGATGTCGGCGTTCTTCTGTGCCTCATGGGCGATGATCTCCGGGCACATCCAGTCGGTGCCCAGGAGGCCGGTCGGGCCATGTTGTTCATTGGAACCAATGGGGATCACGACCGTGCGGCTGCGCTCCAGAAACTGCCCGATTTCGATCCAGGTGGACTTGTGTAGAAGCATGCGGCGCTCTCTTTTATCGGTGGGGACAGGCTATCCACCACGGATTGTACGACTACTGGCCACTTGTTGGGGTTTGCAATTGAGGTAGGTCGAGGACTTCAGCCAATGCCGGTCCGGGTACCAGGAAAACATGAATTGCCCATCCTTGAGCTTGTCCACCACCTGACGCGCCACTTGCGGGCGTACGGCCGGGCAACCCTGGCTGCGACCGATGCGGCCTTCGCGTTTGCTCCAGGCCGGGTTGACGTAGTCGGCGGCGTGAATCACCAGCGCACGGTCGCGGGCCTGGTCATTGAAACCGGGCTCCAGGCCGTCCATGCGCAATGAATAACCGTGGGTGCCCAGGTAACTTTCCTGGGTGCGAAACAGCCCCAGGCTGGACTGGTGGCTGCCCTCGCGGTTGGAAAACTGCGTGGCGAAGTTTTCCCCGGATTTTGCGCCATGGGCCACCAGGTCACGCAGCACCAGGGTTTTCTTGCGCAAATCGAAGATCCACAGGCGACGAGCGGTCGAGGGTTGCGAGTAGTCGATAACCGCCAGGCGATCGGAGCGTTCTTCACCATTATTGACCGCACACTGCACGGCGCTCAGGGCGCTTTTCAATACGGTGGGATTGAGTTCTGGAGCCGAGCGCGCCAGGCTGTTATACAGGGAGGGAGGATTGCCATTGGCGGCGATCGCAGCCTGGCTCAGTACGGCCAGGCTCATGGCAGCCAGGCCGAGGCGACGGATAAAAGTCAGCATCTACAGTACATCCCCCCACTGTGGATTGGAGCAAAGTCATTGTTCAAAAAACACGCATGTTACTTGAGCATTTGCTTGCTCGTTGCACCACTGGTCGCGACAGCCGAACTGTTGCCGACAGACGCAGTCCCCGTTGCACCATCCAGCCCGATCCAGCTGGCCCTGGCGCAATTGCCCAGCGTATGTCCCGACCTGGCGCCACGCATCGACGCTGCCGCCCTGCTGCGGTTGCAGGCGTTCTACCAGCAGCAGGGCGACGCTCCGTTGTGGGCAAGCGGTGAACGCCGTTCAGCGTTGCAGGCCCAACTGCAGTTGCTGGCCGACGATGGCCTGGACCCCACCCACTATAGCCTGCCTGCCGTAGACGCCACGGCCAACGTGCTGTGCAGCGATATCGACAGCAGCCGCCAGTACCTGCAAGCCCTGCAGGACCTGCATTACGGTCGCCTGCAGCAATCGCGGTTCGAGCCGCTATGGCATGCGCTGCCGCCTGCCCGTGACCCGGACACCGTGGTGCTGGCGTTTGCCGCTACGGGGTTGCAAGACATGGCGCAAGCGTTCGATCAGGCCCGCCCCAGCGCCGACTTGTATCGCAGCCTGCGCAATGCCTACGCGACCGTGCGCCTGCAACCCTTGCCGCATTGGGACCCGGTCGCCAACGGCCCCTTGCTGCGCCCCGGCATGGAAGACCCGCGTGTGCCGGAACTGGCGCGCCGCTTGTTCAGCGGCGGCTACCTGGCCAAGGCGAGCCCCGGAAACGGCAAGCAGTACCGGGACGAGTTGGTCAAGGCGGTGAAGGCGTTCCAGGCCAGCCACTCATTGCAAGCGGATGGCGTGATCGGCGCGGGGACCGTCGCCGAACTCAATATCAGCCCGGCCATGCGTCGCGAACAACTGCGCATCAACCTCGAGCGTTTCCGCTGGCTGGCCCAGGACCTGGAACCCGAAGGGGTGGTGGTGAACGTCGCGGCGGCGCAACTGAGCGTCTACCAAAGCGGTATCCCGGTGTGGCAGACGCGCCTGCAGGTGGGCCGCGCCGAACGCCAGACGCCGCTGCTCAAGTCGCGCATCACCCGGTTGACCCTCAACCCCACCTGGACCATCCCGCCGACCATCATGCGCGAGGACAAACTCCCGGCCATTCGTTTGAACCCCGAATATTTGCGCCAGCAAAACTTGCAGGTGCTCGATGCCCAAGGTCATCCGTTGACGGCAGACCAGGTGGACTGGTCGCGCCCGGGCAACATTCTTCTGCGCCAGGACGCCGGCCCGCGTAACCCGTTGGGCCGGATCGTGATGCGCTTTCCCAACCCGTATTCGGTGTACCTGCACGACACGCCCAGCCAGCCGTTGTTTACCAAAGGGCCGCGAGCGTTCAGTTCAGGCTGTGTGCGGGTGGAGCAACCGTTGCTGTTGCGCGACCTGCTGGTGAGCCCGGCCGAACGGACGCGCACCGACGAATTGCTGGCCACCGGCGTGACCCATGAGTTCAGGCTGGCCACACCTGTGCCGGTGCTGCTGGGGTATTGGACGGTTGAGGTGGATCGTCAGGGTGGCTTGGTGTACGCGCCCGATATCTATGGGCGCGACCCGGTGTTGATCAAGGCGATGGGGGCGGTACTCTAGGGGCTGCCCAGCGCCCGTTGGGCGGCGTTACTCGGGGATCAATTGCTGGCGGCATTCCAGCACCAGCCGGGCGCCGCCCAGTTCACTGGTGCCGACCTCCAGCTTGAAGCCATGCAGGTTGATGATCGCCGCGACGATCGAGAGACCCAAGCCGAAGCCGCCCTGCTGATCGCTTTCATCCACCCGATAGAAGCGTTGGAACACCGATTTGCGTTCGGCCACCGGAATGCCGGGGCCCGAGTCGAGTACTTCGATCCGCGTGCTGCCCATATCCGTGGCGGCACGCAGGATGACTTTCCCTCCGGAGGGGGTGAACTTGATCGAGTTGCTCAACAGGTTGCTCAAGGCTTCGAACAGCAACGCGCGGTCGCCGGTGATCCACGGCAGGGATTCGGGGATCTGCAGCACCAATTCCACTTCGCCTTCTTCCGCCAGGGGCAGGTAGAAATCATGCAGTTCGCGCAGCAGCGGCAACGGGTCCATCACCAGAAAACCCGAGCGCCGCTGGTGGTCTTCCAGCTCGGAGATGCGCAGCAGCCCGCGAAAGCGCGCCATCAGGGTGTCGGTCTCGGCGATGGCGTCATCCAGTTTCACCGCATGGGCCGAGTCTTCTTCCGCTTGTTGCTTGATGCGGTAGAGCTGGGCGCGCAAGCGCGTCAGCGGAGTGCGCAGGTCATGGGCAATGTTGTCGCAGACGCCCTTGACCTCGTTCATCAGTTTTTCGATGCGGTCGAGCATGGCGTTGACGATGGCCGCCAGCATATCCAGTTCGTCACGCCGATTGGACAGCGGCAGGCGGTGCGTCAGGTCGCCGGCGACGATGGCCTCGGCGCTGGCCTGGATCCCGCGAATGCGTCGTAGCGGCTGGCGCCGCAATAGATGCCAACCGGCCGCGCCGGGGATGATCGTCAGGGACAGGGCCCACAGCAGGGCATGCCAGATGATCCGGGTGACACCGAACAATGAACCGTTGGCGCGCACCAGTACCAACCAGCGGCCGTCTTCGGTGTGGGTGGCGACGGCGTCGCAGCTGTCCTTGGGCAGCTTGGGGTCGTTGGAGTCGACGCAATTGGCCAGGGCGTGGATCTTGCCGTCCAGGGGCAGGTCGGGCGGCACCGCACGGATCGGCCCGCTCAATGGCCGGAACTGTTCATCGAACAGGCCGTAGGCGTCCACGCCCTTCATGTCGAAGGTCATGCTGGTGGTCAGTGCCTCGACCAGTTCCTCGCCGTCGAAGCGCTGGAACAGGTGCTGACGCTGCATCAGGGAGTGACGCGACAAGTCGCCCAGGTAGCCCGAGACCTCGTAGTACAGCACCCCCATGAGGATGCAGCTCCACGCCACGAACAACGAACTGTACAGCGCCAGCAAGCGGCTGCTGGAGGAGCGCCAGCCCTTAGAGGGGTTCAGCAATGACATACCCGGAACCTCGTACCGTGCGGATCAACGGCGTGAGGCCCGGTGGATCGATTTTTTTGCGCAGGCGACCGATGTGCACGTCGATCAGGTTGGTGCCGGGATCGAAGTGGTAACCCCAGACTTCCTCGAAGATCATCATCCGCGACAGGATCTGCCCGGTGTTGCGCATCAGGAACTCCAGCAGTTTGTATTCGGTGGGCAACAGGCTCAGCGGCTGTTCGGCACGGCTGGCTTCGCGGGTGATCAGGTTCAGTTCCAGGTCGGCCACGCGCAGGGCGGTTTCGAGTTCCTTGACCGTGCTTTTGCGCCGCAGCAGCACTTCGACCCGGGCGGCCATTTCATCGGAGGCGAACGGTTTGGTCAGGTAATCATCGCCACCGGCACGCAGGCCGCGTACACGCTCGTCGACGTCGGAGAGGGCGCTGATCATCAGGATCGGCGTCGACACCCCGATGGTCCGCAGCGTGGTGACGATGGCCAGGCCATCGAGTTCCGGCAGCATGCGGTCGAGGGTGATCAGGTCGTAATCCCCGCTCACGGCACGGACCAGGCCTTCGCGGCCGTTGTCTACCCAATCGACATCCAGTCCATGGCTACTCAGCTCGGCGACGATCTCGCGGGCCGTTACGGCGTCATCCTCGATGGTCAAAATGCGTGTCATAGGATTACCTGGTGAGCGTTCACACTAGAAGTGGGGGCATTTTGCCAAGAAATGATAGCGGGCTTACTAAAAAAATATTCATGTTAGGCAAATCGAGCATTCGCTGGGTGGAAGTGCATAACGCCCACCTCTCACGGCTCATTCTTGCAAGTTGCATGATTTCGAGAAGTTCAAGTTATTTAACTGTTTGAAATATATAGGATTTATTTTTGTCGGCGACTGGCATGGTGCCTGCACTGTCCTTTTTGGGACTTGTAACACTATTTTTCATGCCTGGAGCTAAACAACAATGATCACATCCTCATCCACGCTGCAAGAATCAAGCACGCTCTCCGGGGTTTCCTGGGGGGCTATCTTTGCCGGGGCCGCAGCTGCCGCTGCACTTTCCCTGATTCTGGTACTGCTGGGCTTCGGCCTGGGGTTCTCGGCGGTTTCGCCGTGGGCCGACAGCGGGATCAGTGCCAAGGGGCTTGGCATTTCTACCATCGTCTGGCTGGCCTTCACCCAGATCGTCGCGTCCGGGCTCGGTGGTTACATCGCCGGTCGGTTGCGGGTGAAGTGGGCCAATATGCACACGGATGAGGTGTACTTTCGCGACACCGCCCATGGTTTCCTGGCCTGGGCCGTCGCGACGCTGATCACCGCAGTGCTGGTGGTCGGCTCGGTCAGCAGCGTCGTCAGCGGCGGTGTCAAAGCCGGTGCGGCGGTTGCCTCGGGTGCCACCAGCGGCCTGACACAAGCAGCCGGCGGTGCCGCCAAAGGCGCCAACAGTGGCGACTTCGATTATTACGTCGACAGCCTGTTCCGCGATGACCGCCCAGCCGCCGTCAGCGATGATGCTGCCCATGGCGTGGTTGCACGTATCTTCACCCGCACCCTGAGCAACGACGGCCAGCTCGCTCCTGAAGACCGGACCTACCTGGCCCAGTTGATCAGCCAGCGCACCAACCTCAGCCAGGCTGACGCCGAAGCGCGTATCGACAAGGTCTACGGCGATGCCCGCAAAGCCATCGAAGACGCCAAGCTCAAAGCCAAGCAAGCCGCCGACACCGCTGCCAAAGTCGCTGCCTACACGTCGCTGTGGACCTTCATCACGCTGTTGATCGGTGCCTTCTTCGCCAGCTTCGCCGCCACGTTCGGCGGTCGCCGTCGGGATGCCGTGGTGTATGTCGAAACCGAAACCTACGTTCGTTAATTCAAGGAGAACACTCTCATGCGCTCATTACTCTTGTGGTTTCTCGGCGTGCCTATCCCGGTCATCATCCTGATCGCGATCTTCATGCACTAACCTGAGCCTGGCTCGGTCCCTTGTGGGGGCGTGCTTGCTCGCGAAGGCGGTCTTTCAGCGATTATCAGCTGACTGACACACCGCTTTCGCGAGCAAGTCCGCTCCCACATTTTGTTTTGCGCAGCGTCAGCCAACCGCTGAGCAGCAACACACTCGCCGCTGACGTCATGATCACCAGCGGAGTTGAAGTGCCATCCGACAGCAACCCGGTGAGCCAGCTGCCCACGGTCGTCAGGAACATCTGGATAAAGAAGAACAGCCCCGAAGCCGTCCCGGCCACCGCGCCATACGGCTGCAACACCGACAGTTGGCAAGCTGGAATCGCCATGCCCACCGACACCATGATCACCACCATCGGCAGCACAATCGCCAACCATTCATCTGGCAACACGGTGGTTGCGGTGGCGAGTGTCGCACTGCCGACGATATTCAAGCCGATTGCGGCGCTGATCAAACGGTCGGGTTCGAAACGTTGTACCAGCCGCCGAAACAGGTTCGCGCCGAGCATGTAGCCGCTGATCGTGGCGGCAAACACCAGCGCGTAAGCCGTGGCAGACAAGTGAAAGCCGCGTTGCAGCAAAGCTGACGACTCACTGATGAACGGAAAGTAGGTGCTGTAGACGCAGCCGATGGCGAGCGAATAGCGCAGGAAATAGCGGTCACGCAGCAGTTGGCCGTAGAGCTGCAACAGATTGCGCGGCGGCGCGGCAGCCACCTCTGCCGGGCGGGTTTCCGGCAAGCGCTGATACACCACCAGAGACAGCGCGGCCCCGATCAGCCCCAGCAGCACGAACAGCCCGCGCCAGTCGATCAACGGCAGCAGCAGGCTACCCAGCACGGGGGCGGCCATCGGCGACACGGCCATGGCCATGGAGATCAAGCCCAGCAGACGTGCCTGCTCCTGGCGGTCGAAGTAGTCGCGCACGATCACCCGGCCGATCACCGTGGTGCAGCATCCGCCCAGGGCCTGGAACAAGCGGGCGATGATCAGCACGCCGAGGTTGTCAGACCCGGCGCAGGCGGCGGTGGCCGCCACATACAGGAACAGGCCGCTCAGCAGCACCGGTCGGCGACCGAAGCGGTCGGTCAGCGGGCCGCTGACCAGCAGGGAAATCGCCGAACCCAGGGTGTACAGCGTGAGGGTCAATTGCAATTGGGCGTCGCGGGCGTGGAAATAGTCGGCCATGGCGGGCAGGGCCGGCAGGTGCAGGTCCAGGGTGATGCGCGGCAAGGCGATCAGGAGGGTCAGCAGCACCAGCCAGAATCCCGTGGAGAGGGCGCGTTGTGTCATGGAAAGCCTCGATACCGTTCGTGGAGCCTCGAACTCTACTGGCTTTGTGGTTTAATCCTTTGAGCCACTTATGCCTGGAGTGAATGGACCACTTATGAGTCGAGGAAAAGCCGCATCCGCCTTGGACCTGCCGCGTCCCGCCGCCTTGGACGCGGGCAAGCAGCAGGGCGCTTACGATGCGTTGCGTACCGCCATCCTGAACCGGCAGCTGCCGGCGGGCAGTCGCTTGCCGTCTACGCGCAGTCTGGCTGAGCGCTGGTTGGTATCGCGCGGCACCCTCGAGGCGGCCTATGAGCGCTTGCAGGGCGAAGGCTATGTGCAGCGGGTGGCCGGCTCGGGCACGCGGGTATGTGCGGTGATCCCCGAACAGTTCATTGCGGCTGCGGCGCCCAGCGCAAGCGTGCGCCGTGCGGCGTTGCCTGATCAGCCTGATGCGGTGGTGCAGAGCCACGTGCCTTTCGTGGCACGGCGCCCGGATGCCGGCCTGTTCGACTTGAAAACCTGGGCGCGTTGCCTCTCCCGTGGCTTGCTCCGCGTGGGCCCTGGTGTGCTGGAAGCCGCCCACCTGGCCGGGCTGCCGGCCTTGCGAGAACAGATCGCCGATTACCTGCGCAGCTATCGCGGCCTGCAATGCGAGGCCGATGAAGTAATCGTCACCACCGGCATTCGCCACGCCCTCGACCTGATCGCCCGCACGCTGCTCAAGCCCGGTGACACGGCCTGCGTTGAAGACCCCGGTTACACACCCGCACGTCGCCTGTTCGGCTTGGCGGGTGCACAGGTCAAGGCCGTGCCGGTGACGGCCGAGGGCCTGGATTGCGCGCAACTGCCTTCCACCGCACGCCTGGCCTATGTGACCCCGGCGCACCAGGCGCCGCTGGGCATGACCCTCTCGGTGTCGCGGCGCCTGGCGTTGCTGGACTGGGCCGCCCGCGCCGACGCCTGGGTGATCGAAGACGACTACGACAGCGAGTACAACTACAACAGCGCGCCCCTGGCGGCGCTCAAATCCCTGGATTGCGGCGACCGGGTGCTCTACTGCGGCAGCTTCAACAAGAACCTGTTTCCCGGTTTGCGCGTGGGGTTCATGGTGGTGCCCAAGGCGTTGCGCCCAGCGCTATTGCGCACCCTGCAACTGACCGGGCATTCGGTGGGCGCCACGGATCAGCTGGGGTTGGTGGAGTTGCTTGGCAGCGGCGCCTTTGTGCGGCACCTGCGCGCTTCGCGCCAGGCTTATCAGGCGCGGCGCGATGCATTGCTCGCGTGCCTGCCGGATGGCTGCTCAGTGAGTGGCCAGCAGGCCGGGCTGCACTTTGTCCTGTGGTTGCTGCCCGGTGTAGAGGAGCAGGACTTCTGTGAGCGGGCGGCTGCCGTCGGGTTGGCGCTGCAGCCCTTGGGCAAGTTCTGCGTAGAGGCCAGCCTGCCGCCGGCGGTGATCATCGGCTACACCGCGCTGACCCTGGCGCAGATCCGTTTTCACGGGCGGGTGCTGACAAAGTTGCTGATCGCGACGTGAGTCGGTGTCTGTCGCTCAGTCTTCGAACCCGACCTGTTCATGAATCTCGTCCACCTTCAATTCCAGGCGATACGCCACTGCAATGAACAGCGCCTGGCACAGGCACAAGGTGGCGCTCAACGAGCGGAAGGCGAACGAGGAACCTTCGTTCACCAACAGCACCGTGTTCGCCCGCTTGGCCAGGGGCGAGAGGTTGCTGTCAGTGATGATCAGGGTCTTGGCCTGCTGGTGCTGGGCGATGCGCAGGCAGTGCTGGGTCTCTTTGCCGTAGGGCGTGAAGCTGATGGCGATCACCAGGTCGTTGGCCCGTACGCTGCGCATCTGCTCGCGGTAGCTGCCGCCCAAGCCTGAGATCAGGTGAATGCGCTTGTTGGTGTGCTGCAGGTTGTAGACCAGGTAATCGGCGACGGCGAAGGAACGGCGCACGCCGACCACATAGATATTGTCGGCATTGACCACCAGGTCCACGGCTTTCTCGAACGCCGCGTCATCGAGTTCCAGCCCCAGGCGCTCGATGCCGGACAGCGTGGCGTTGACGCATTCACGTGCCAGGTCGCCGCCGCTGGCTTTCTGCGACTTGTTGGCGATCATGCTGCGGATGCGCTGCTGGTAGTTCTGTACCGGTGTGGTCTTGTGGGTATACGCCTCGCGAAACAGCGCCTGCATCTCACTGAACCCACTGAAGCCGAACCGTTGCGAAAAGCGCACGATGGCGGAGGGGTGCACTTCGCATTCGCGGGCGATATCGCTGATGCGGTCGACCATGATCCGGTCGCGCTGCTGGCTCATGTAGCTGGCAATGCGCTTGAGCTGACGCGGCAGGCTTTCGTACTCGTCGGTGATCAGTTGCAACAGGCGCTCGGCATTGATCGGAGGGCTGGCGAGCGTGGCTTCCAGGGTAGTCTCGGGATCGGTGCGGGACATGGGCAATCCTTCTGGCGTTTTCGTCTGTTGCGCGGGTGGGTGGCGCAAGTCTACAGGGTAGGCGCAAAAAAATACCCCGGCATCACGGCCCGCGCGGCGTGCTGAAACGATGCACGGCGAATGGCGAGCCATTATGTCAGTGTATTGGAAAAAATATTCCACAAAAAATAAATATGGAATAAATATTGATTGCGCTCCCCGGACGTTCTAGTCTGCTCCCACCAAGAGCGTTTGCTGTCGCCACGGCAGTACAACGCAGGCTGATAAAAATAACAGGAGCCAGCATGGGCCAGACTCGTTTTGCCAGTGGGCGTCAATTGGATCTGATTTGCCTCGGGCGCCTGGGCGTCGACCTCTACGCACAGCAAGTGGGCGCGCGGCTTGAGGACGTGTCCAGCTTCGCCAAGTACCTCGGCGGGTCCTCCGCCAATATGGCTTTCGGCACCGCACGCCTGGGGCTCAAGTCGGCGATGCTGAGCCGGGTAGGGGACGACCATATGGGGCGTTTCCTGGTGGAATCCCTGGCCCGTGAAGGCTGCGATGTCAGCGGCATCAAAGTCGATCCTGAACGCCTCACCGCCCTGGTGCTGCTTGGCCTCAAGGACCGGGAAACCTTCCCCCTGGTGTTCTACCGCGAAAACTGCGCAGACATGGCCCTGCGCGCCGAAGACATCAGCGAAGCCTTTATTGCCTCCAGCAAAGCCCTGCTGATCACCGGTACGCATTTCTCCACCGATGGTGTGTACAAGGCCAGCATCCAGGCGCTGGACTATGCCGCCAGGCACAACGTCAAGCGCGTGCTGGACATTGACTACCGCCCGGTGCTGTGGGGCCTGGCCGGCAAGGCGGACGGTGAAACCCGCTTTGTCGCCGACCAGAATGTCAGCCAGCACGTGCAGAAAATCCTGCCGCGTTTTGACCTGATCGTGGGCACCGAAGAAGAGTTCCTGATCGCCGGTGGCAATGAGGACTTGCTGAGCGCCCTGCGCAACGTGCGCGAACTGACCCCGGCCACCCTGGTGGTCAAGCTCGGCCCGCAGGGCTGCACGGTGATCCACGGCGCCATCCCGGCGCGACTGGAAGACGGGGCGATCTACCCCGGTGTGCGCGTGGAAGTGCTCAATGTGCTGGGCGCCGGCGATGCGTTTATGTCGGGCTTCCTCAGCGGTTGGCTGAACGATGCCAGCGATGAGCGTTGCAGCCAGTTGGCCAATGCCTGCGGCGGCCTGGTGGTGTCGCGCCATGCCTGTGCCCCTGCGATGCCCACGCCTGCCGAACTGGATTACCTGTTCAACAGCCCGGTGCCCATCACGCGGCCGGATCAGGACGTTACCCTGCAACGCCTGCATCGCGTCACGGTGCCGCGCAAGGTCTGGAAGCCGTTGTTCGTGTTTGCGTTCGACCATCGCTGGCAGTTGGTCGACCTGGCGCAAAAGGGCGGGCAGGATCCGGCGCGCATCAGCGATATCAAGCAACTGTTTATCCAGGCCATCGAACGGGTGGAGAAAAAACTCGGCGAGCAGGGCGTCGAGGCCGATGTGGGCCTGCTGGCCGACCAGCGTTTTGGCCAGGATGCGCTCAACGCCGCCAGCGGTCGCGGCTGGTGGATCGCGCGCCCAGTGGAAGTACAGAACTCGCGACCCCTGGCGTTCGAGCATGGGCGTTCGGTCGGCAGCAACTTGATCGCCTGGCCTCAGGAGCAAATCATCAAGTGCCTGGTGCAATTTCATCCGGACGACGAGCCGCTGCTGCGCCTGGAACAGGAAGCGCAACTCAAGGCGCTGTACGAGGCCTCGCTGGTCAGCGGCCATGAACTGCTGCTGGAGGTCATCCCGCCCAAGGATCATCCATCCCCTTACCCGGAGGTGCTGTATCGCAGCCTCAAGCGCCTGTACAACCTGGGCATCTATCCGGCGTGGTGGAAGATCGAGGCGCAGTCGGCCGAGGACTGGAAAAAGCTCGATGAACTGATTCAAGAGCGCGACCCGTACTGCCGTGGCGTGGTGCTGCTGGGCCTGAATGCGTCGGCGCAATGCCTGGCCGATGGCTTCCAGCAGGCCAGCCACAGCACCACCTGCCGTGGTTTCGCCGTGGGCCGTACGATCTTCCAGGAGCCGAGCCAGGCGTGGATGGCGGGGGAGATCGATGACGAGACCCTGATCCAGCGTGTGCAGGCGACGTTCGAGCAACTGATCAACGCCTGGCGCAGTTCCCGAACCTGATCACAATTCCAAATATGCAATGCAATCAAATGTGGGAGGGGGCTTGCTCCCGATGGCGGTGGTTCAGCTATAGAAGTTTTGCCTGATTCACCGCTATCGGGAGCAAGCCCCCTCCCACATAAAAGCAGATCTCAGCGATACCTGAAAAATAAAAAAGGTGCAGCCATGCCCGCAATCCGAATTGGCATCAACCCGATCTCCTGGAGCAACGACGACCTGCCGGCCCTGGGCGGTGAGACTCCCTTGAGCACCGCCCTCAGCGAAGGCAAGGACATCGGCTACGAAGGTTTTGAACTCAACGGCAAGTTTCCCAAGGACGCCAAAGGGGTCGGCGATGTGTTGCGCCCCTATGACCTGGCGTTGGTCTCCGGCTGGTACTCCAGCCGTCTGGCGCGGCGTTCGGTGGCCGAAGAAATCGAAGCCATCGCCGGCCATGTCGAGCTGCTCAAACAGAACGGCGCCAAGGTGCTGGTGTATGGCGAAGTCGCCGACTCCATCCAGGGTTCGCGTGTGCGCCTGATCGAGCGCCCGCGGCTGCACAGCGAGCAAGCCTGGCAGGCATACGCCGACAAACTCACTGAACTGGCGCGTTTCACCCTGTCCCAGGGGGTGCGGTTGGCCTACCACCACCATATGGGCGCCTACGTCGAGTCTCCCGAAGACATCGACCAGCTGATGCGCCGCACAGGCCCTGAAGTCGGCCTGCTGTTCGACTCCGGCCATTGCTACATGGGCGGTGGCGAACCCATCGAGGTGCTGCGCAAACACATCGACCGCATCTGCCACGTGCATTTCAAGGACGTACGCAAAGCGGTGGTGCAACTGGCGCGCAACCAGATGTGGAGCTTTCCCGATTGCATCGTCAACGGCACCTTCACGGTGCCGGGTGACGGCGATATCGATTTTGCCGAATTGCTCGATGTGCTGCTGGCCGCGAACTACCAGGGTTGGCTGGTGGTGGAGGCCGAGCAGGACCCGGCCGTTGCGCCCAGCTATATCTACGCCAAAAAGGGTTATGACACCTTGCGTGCACTTCTCGACGAGAGGGTTTGAGTGATGAGCTTGCTGGTCAAAAGCAGCAAACGCGGACAAACCATGGTGGCCCTGGAAGCCGGGCGCCTGGAGTACGTGGGTTTTTCCGCTTACCGCCTGAGCCTGGGCGAAACCCTGCCGGTCAGCGCCGGGGATAACGAGCTGTGCCTGGTGCTGCTCAGTGGCCGGGTCGATATCCAGGGCGAGGGCTTCAACTGGCAGAACCTCGGTGATCGCCAGTCGGTGTTCGAGGAGAAGTCTCCGTTCGCCGCTTACCTGCCGCCCGGCACCGAGGCCCAGGTGACGGCGTTGAGCGATGTGCAAATCGCCGTTTGCGCCGCGCCCGGTGCACCGGGTTTCGAACCGCGCCTGATCCGCCCCGAACAGTGCAGGCGCAGCGTGCGCGGCAAGGGCGCCAACACCCGCTATGTCTGCGACATCCTGCCCGACAGCGAGCCGGCGCATTCGCTGCTGGTGGTGGAAGTGCGCACGCCGTCCGGGCATTCGTCGAGCTACCCGCCGCACAAGCATGACACCGACGACCTGCCGCGCCAGAGCTTTCTCGAAGAAACCTACTACCACCAGATCAACCCGCCCCAGGGCTTCGTGTTCCAGCGCGTCTACACCGATGACCGCAGTATCGACCAGGCCATGGCCGTGGAAAACAGTGACCTGGTGGTGGTGCCCAAGGGCTATCACCCGGTCAGCGTACCGTATGGCTATGAGTCCTATTACCTGAACGTGATGGCCGGCCCCAAGCGTGCCTGGCATTTCCATAACGACCCGCAGCACAGCTGGCTGCTGGACCTTTAAGGGGCGCTTCATGACCACAACCCGACTGACCATGGCCCAGGCCCTGGTGAAGTTCCTGGATAACCAATACATCGAAGTCGATGGCGTGCAGAGCAAGTTTGTCGCTGGGGTATTCACGATTTTCGGCCACGGCAATGTGCTCGGCCTGGGCCAGGCCCTGGAGCAGGACAGCGGCGACCTGGTGGTGCATCAGGGGCGCAACGAGCAGGGCATGGCCCACGCGGCCATCGGTTTCGCCAAGCAGCACCTGCGTCGCAAGATCTACGCATGCACGGCGTCCGTGGGCCCGGGTGCGGCGAATATGCTGACCGCCGCCGCGACGGCCACCGTCAACCGCATCCCGTTGTTGCTGTTGCCCGGCGATGTGTATGCCAGCCGCCAGCCCGACCCGGTGTTGCAACAGATCGAGCAGTTCCATGACTTGAGCATCAGCACCAACGACGCCTTCCGTTCCGTGAGCAAGTACTGGGACCGTATCAACCGCCCCGAGCAATTGATGACGGCGGCCATTCACGCCATGCGCGTGCTCACCGACCCGGCCGAAACCGGCGCGGTCACCCTGGCCCTACCCCAGGACGTGCAGTGCGAAGCCTGGGACTATCCCGATTATTTCCTGCAAAAGCGCGTGCATCGCCTCGAGCGTCGCCCGGCCACCACGGCGATGATCGAGGATGCCGTGGCGGCGTTCCGGGGCAAGCGCAAGCCGCTGATCATCTGCGGTGGCGGGGTGCGTTACTCCGGCGCGAATGCTGCGCTGCAAGCCTTTGCCGAACGTTTTGATATTCCCTTCGCCGAAACCCAGGCCGGCAAGAGCGCCGTGATCTCCAGCCATCCGCTGAACGTCGGTGGCCTGGGGGAAACCGGTTGCTTGGCGGCCAACCTGCTGGCGCCGCAAGCGGACCTGATCATTGGCGTCGGCACCCGTTACACCGACTTCACCACCTCGTCAAAGTCGCTGTTCAAACATGCCGAGGTGACGTTCCTCAACCTCAATATCAGCCCCTGCGACGCGTTGAAACTCGATGGCGTGCAAGTGCTGGCGGATGCGCAAGTCGCCCTTGACGCGCTGGCCGATGCGCTGGGGGATTATCGCGCCGGTTGGGGCGAGCAGATCCAAGAGGCCAAGGCACTGTTCGACGCCGAGGTAGACCGTGTGCACCAGGTGGAATATCAGGGCGACGACTTCGTGCCTGAGGTCGATGACCGCCTGGACCGTGCGGTGCTGCGTGAATTTATCGAGCTGACCGGCTCCTGCCTGACCCAGAGCCGCGTGCTCGGCGTGTTGAACCAGACCCTGGCCGACGACGCGATCATCGTCGCCGCCGCCGGCAGCCTGCCCGGCGACTTGCAGCGCGCCTGGCGCAGCAAGGGCGTCAACACTTACCACGTCGAGTACGGCTATTCGTGCATGGGCTACGAGATCAATGCGGCCCTGGGCGCGAAGCTGGCCGAGCCAAGCCGGGAGGTCTATGCACTGGTGGGCGACGGTTCCTACATGATGCTGCATTCGGAGCTCGCCACCTCGATTCAGGAGCGGCGCAAAATCAACGTGGTGCTGTTCGACAACATGGCCTTCGGCTGCATCAACAACCTGCAACTCGGCAATGGCATGGACAGCTTCGGCACGGAATTTCGCTTTCGTAACCCCGAGAGCGGCAAGCTCGATGGTGGGTTGGTGCCGGTGGATTTCGCCATGAGTGCGGCGGCATATGGCTGCAAGACTTACAAGGTCAGCACGCTGGAGCAACTGGAGGCGGCCTTGGCCGATGCGCGCACGCAGACCGTCTCGACGCTGATCGACATCAAGGTACTGCCCAAGACCATGGTGCATGGCTACCTGTCGTGGTGGCGGGTGGGCGTGGCGCAGGTTTCCACCAGTGAGCGCACGAATGCGGCGGCGAAAAAACTCAATGAACAGCTGGCCAAGGCCCGGCAGTACTAATAACAAGAGGAATGAATCTATGTCGTTGAAGCTTGGAGTGATCGGTACGGGTGCCATCGGCCGGGACCATATCCGGCGTTGCAGCCAGACCCTGCTCAACAGCCAGGTGGTGGCAGTCACCGATATCAATCTTGCGCAAGCCGCCCAGGTGGTGGCGGACTTGAAGCTGGACGCCGAGGTGTACCCAGACGGCCATGCGCTGATCGCCTCACCCCAGGTCGAGGCGGTGCTGGTGACGTCCTGGGGGCCGAGCCACGAAGCGTTCGTGCTGGCGGCCATCGCCGCCGGCAAGCCGGTGTTCTGCGAGAAACCCCTGGCAGTGACGGCCGCGGGCTGCCGCAGGATTGTTGACGCAGAAGTGGCATACGGCAAGCGCCTGGTGCAGGTCGGTTTCATGCGCCCGTATGACGAAGGCTATCGCGCCCTCAAGGCCGTGATCGACAGCGGCCGGATCGGCGAGCCCCTGATGTTGCACTGCGCGCACCGCAACCCGAAGGTCGGCGAGAACTACAAGACCGACATGGCGATCACCGACACGTTGATCCATGAGCTGGATGTACTGCGCTGGTTGCTCAACGACGATTACGTCTCGGTGCAAGTGGTGTTCCCACGCAAGTCGAGCAAGGCGTTGGCCCACCTGCGCGACCCGCAGATCGTGCTGCTGGAAACCGCCAAGGGCACGCGCATCGATGTGGAAGTGTTCGTGAACTGCCAATACGGCTATGACATCCAGTGCGAAGTGGTGGGGGAGACCGGCATCGCCAAACTGCCGGAGCCGTCCCAGGTGCAATTGCGTAGTGAGGCGAAACTGTCGAATGCGATTCTGATGGATTGGAAAGACCGGTTTATCGCGGCCTACGACGTGGAGCTGCAAGCCTTCATCGATGGCGTGCGCGCAGGCCAGGTGGGCGGGCCTTCCGCGTGGGATGGGTTTGCGGCGGCGGTGGCGGCGGACGCCTGTATCGAGGCGCAGGGCAGTGAGCAGATTGTGAAAGTCAGTCTCCCTGAGCGCCCGCACTTCTACGGCTGAGCGAACCTGTGGGAGGGGGCTTGCTCCCAATAGGCCGCGCAGCGGCCTCAAAAAATGAGCCTGCTACGCAGTCCATCGGGAGCAAGCCCCCTCCCACATATGGATTGGGTTGGCCGTTCAAGAAGGAGTTGAAGCATGCGAATTGGACTAGTCGGCTACGGCCACGGCGGGCGATTTTTTCATGCGCCGCTGATTGCCACACTGCCGGGGGCCACCTTTGTCGGGGTGGTGACACGCTCAGCGGAACGTCGGCAGCAATTGAACAGCGACCATCCCGGGGTGAAGGCGTTTGACAACATCGGCCAGATCGTCGAGGCGGGTGTCGACGCGCTGGTCATTTCGACCACGCTCAAGGGGCGCCCGGCGCTGGTACTGGAGGCCATCGAACACGGTGTCGCGGTGGTCAGCGACAAACCCTTCGCGGCCAATGCCGAGCAGGCCCAGGCGTTGATTACCGCCGCCGAACGCCAGGGCTCGCTGTTAAGCGTCTATCAGAACCGGCGATGGGATTCGGACTACCTGACCCTGCGCAAGCTCATCGACGCCGGTGCCCTGGGCGAGATCACCCGGTTTGAATCCCGGGTCGAACGCTACAGCCCGCAAGCGGTGGGCAATGCCAGTGGCGGTGGCTGGCTGCGGGACCTGGGCAGCCACTTGGTGGACCAGGCGCTGCAACTGTTCGGCCCGGTGGACCGGGTGTTCGCACAGCTGCAGTTCAGCCGCGACTACCCCAGCCTCGACCACGGGTTTTTTGTCAGCCTGACCCACGCCAATGGCGTGATTTCCCATTTATGGGGCAGTGCGCTGCAAAACAGCCAGGCGCCGCGCTTTCGGGTGAGTGGTACCGGAGGGTGTTACACCGTGGACGGGCTGGACGGCCAGGAAGAAGCCTTGATGGCCGGCAAGTCACCGAAAACCGAAGGTGAGCATTGGGGCGCTGAAGAGCACCGGCGCTGGGGTTGGTTCGAGCAGGGGCCGGAACGCGAGCGCGTGCCGTCGGAGAAAGGCTGCTGGACCGAGTTCTATCGTCAGTTGCAGCGCGCCGTGCAAGGCCAGGGCCCGCTGCCGGTGGAGGCCTGTGACGCGCTGGAAACCACCCGTATATTGGACGCCGCACGCCTGAGCGCCGAGCGCCAGCAGGTGGTTTCAACAAAAATGGAATAAAATTCCAAAACATATTGATATAGAAATTATTTTCCAATAAAGTCTTTTCCAGGTTGCAAAAAAGTACGTTCGAACCCGATTCGCACGGCTCAACAAAAACAAGATCAAAAACAACCAGGTACCGTCAGATGAAAATCTTCAACGCTGTACTGCGAGTTTTACGCCCCGCCTTTGCGTCACGCGGTCTGCCCCGCCCCCGTCCGTTTTACTTCTCTTTCCTGAATGTGCTGTGCGTCGAAAACCAGGGCGCGCTGGTGTGCTGCATTCCCGGCGCACCGGTGGTCCGACTGCCCGCCGAGCTCTGATCAACGCAACGTCCAAAAAACCAACAAAAAAATGTGGAGACAGACCGTTCATGAAGACCCCGATCCGTTTTACCGCGCTGGCCCTGTCCATCCTGCTGACCAGCGGCGTTGCCGCGGCCGCCGATCTCAAGATCGGCGTAAGCATGTCGCAGTTCGATGACACCTACCTGACCAGTGTGCGCGACAACATGCTCAAGCAGGCCAGTTCCTATCCCAAGGGCGATGGTGTGCAGCTGCAATTCGAAGACGCGCGCGCCGACGTGGTCAAGCAACTGAGCCAGGTCGAGAACTTCATCAGCCAGAAAGTCGACGCCATTATCGTCAACCCGGTCGACACCGCCTCCACGGCAAGAATCAGCAAGGAGGCAACCGAAGCCGGCATCCCGTTGGTCTACGTCAACCGTCGGCCGGATCAGAAGGATCTGCCCAAAGGGGTCGCGGCCGTGACGTCGAATGATGAAGAGGCCGGCCGCATGCAGATGCAGTACATCGCCGAAAAATTGGGCGGCAAGGGCACGATCGTGATCCTGCTCGGCGATCTGGCGAACAACTCCACCACCAACCGCACCAAGGGCGTCAAGGAAGTTTTGGCCAAGTATCCGGGTATCAAGATCGAGCAGGAACAGACCGGTGCCTGGCTGCGCGACAGGGGCATGACGCTGGTCAGCGACTGGCTGACCCAGGGCCGTGCGTTCAACGCGGTGATTTCCAACAACGATGAAATGGCGATTGGCGCCGCCATGGCCTTGAAATCGGTGGGGACCAAGCCGGGGAGCGTATTGATCGCGGGTGTCGATGGTACGCAGGACGGTTTGAACGCGGTGGCCAAGGGTGACCTGGCCATGTCGGTGTTCCAGGACGCCAAAGGCCAAGGGGACGGCGCGGTAGAAGCGGCACGCAAGATGGCCAAAGGCGAAACGATCGAACAGAACATTGTCATCCCGTTCAAGCCGATCACCGCCGACAACGTCAAAGACTTCAAGTAGCCCTGGTATAACAACAATAAGCCGGCAGGGCGGTCTCGGCCGTCCTGCAGATGGAGTACTTTTCTATGCTCGCTCAAGCGACTGCTTCGCAGCCTCCGGGTATCCAGCCTGTCGAACCGCAAGAACCCTACCTGTTGGAGATCGTCAACGTCAGCAAAGGCTTTCCCGGTGTCGTGGCTCTGGCCGATGTGCAACTGCGTGTGCGCCCAGGTACGGTGCTGGCGCTGATGGGGGAGAACGGTGCGGGTAAGTCGACGCTGATGAAAATCATCGCCGGGATCTATCAGCCGGACGCCGGCCAGATTCGCCTGCGGGGCAAGCCGGTCAAGTTCGAAACGCCCCTGGCGGCGCAGAAGGCCGGGATCGCGATGATCCACCAGGAGCTCAACCTGATGCCGCACATGAGCATCGCCGAGAATATCTGGATCGGGCGCGAGCAGCTCAACAGCCTGCACATGGTCAACCACCGCGAAATGCACCGCTGCACGGCGCAGTTGCTGGCGCGCTTGCGCATCAACCTGGACCCCGAGGAACAGGTGGGCAACCTGAGCATCGCCGAACGGCAGATGGTCGAGATCGCCAAGGCGGTGTCCTACGACTCTGACATCCTGATCATGGACGAACCGACCTCGGCGATTACCGACAAGGAAGTCGCGCACCTGTTTTCGATCATTGCCGACCTCAAGTCCCAGGGTAAAGGCATTGTCTATATCACGCACAAAATGAACGAAGTGTTCGCCATCGCCGATGAAGTGGCGGTGTTCCGTGACGGCCAGTACATCGGTTTGCAACGTGCCGACAGCATGAACAGCGACAGCCTGATCTCGATGATGGTCGGCCGTGAATTGAGCCAGTTGTTCCCGGTGCGGGAGACACCGATCGGCGAATTGTTGCTCTCGGTACGCGACCTGAGGCTGGACGGCGTATTCAAGAATGTCTCGTTCGACCTGCACGCCGGTGAAATCCTCGGTATTGCCGGGCTGATGGGCTCGGGACGCACCAACGTCGCAGAGACCCTTTTCGGTATTACCCCAAGCGACGGCGGGCAGATCACCCTTGATGGCAAGGCGGTCCGCATCACGGACCCGCACATGGCAATTGAAAAAGGCTTCGCGCTGCTGACCGAAGACCGCAAGCTCAGCGGTCTGTTTCCGTGCCTGTCGGTGCTGGAAAACATGGAAATGGCGGTGCTGCCGCATTATTCGGGTAATGGCTTTATCCAGCAGAAGGCCCTGCGGGCGCTGTGCGAAGACATGTGCAAGAAGCTGCGGGTGAAAACCCCCTCCCTTGAGCAGTGCATCGACACCTTGTCCGGCGGCAACCAGCAGAAGGCCCTGTTGGCGCGTTGGCTGATGACCCACCCAAGGCTGCTGATTCTCGATGAGCCCACTCGCGGCATCGATGTAGGCGCCAAGGCGGAGATCTATCGCTTGATCGCCTTCCTCGCCAGCGAAGGCATGGCGGTGATCATGATTTCCTCGGAACTGCCCGAAGTGCTGGGCATGAGCGACCGGGTGATGGTGATGCACGAAGGCGAACTGATGGGCACCCTGGACCGTGCGGATGCGACCCAGGAAAAAGTCATGCAGCTGGCTTCCGGTATGACGGCAGTCCACTGACGCAAGCATAAGAAGGTGATTGGCTATGAATGCGATAACAGAAAACAAACCGGCCACGGCCCCGGCCAAGAACCGTCGACGCCTGCCCACCGAGCTGAGCATTTTGCTGGTGCTGATCGGCATCGGGTTGGTGTTCGAACTGTTTGGCTGGATCGTGCGCGACCAGAGTTTCCTGATGAACTCCCAGCGCCTGGTGCTGATGATCCTGCAGGTGTCGATCATCGGTCTGCTGGCGATTGGCGTGACCCAGGTGATCATCACCACCGGTATTGATTTGTCCTCGGGCTCGGTGTTGGCACTGTCGGCGATGATTGCCGCCAGCCTGGCGCAGACGTCCGATTTTTCCCGGGCAGTGTTTCCCAGCCTGACGGATCTGCCGGTCTGGATTCCGGTGGCGATGGGGCTGGGCGTGGGGCTGCTGGCGGGGGCGATCAACGGCAGTATCATCGCCGTCACCGGTATCCCGCCGTTCATTGCCACCCTGGGCATGATGGTTTCGGCCCGTGGCCTGGCGCGTTACTACACGGAAGGCCAGCCGGTGAGCATGCTGTCGGATTCGTACACCGCAATCGGCCATGGCGCCATGCCGGTGATCATCTTCCTGGTGGTCGCGGTGATCTTCCATATTGCCCTGCGCTATACCAAATATGGCAAGTACACCTATGCCATCGGCGGCAACATGCAGGCGGCGCGTACCTCGGGTATCAACGTCAAGCGTCATCTGATCATTGTCTACAGCATTGCCGGTCTGCTTGCCGGGCTGGCCGGTGTGGTGGCCTCGGCACGCGCCGCCTCCGGCCAGGCCGGCATGGGTATGTCCTACGAGCTGGATGCGATTGCCGCCGCTGTGATCGGCGGCACCAGCCTGACGGGCGGGGTAGGGCGCATTACCGGTACGGTGATCGGCGCACTGATCCTCGGCGTGATGGCCAGCGGGTTTACCTTTGTGGGCGTGGATGCGTATATCCAGGACATCATCAAGGGCCTGATCATCGTGGTGGCGGTCGTCATCGACCAATACCGCAACAAGCGCAAGCTCAAGCGCTGACGCGCAGCCGCAAGTCATGAGCCACAAGCGGCAAGCCGAGCTTTACAGCTTGTCGCTTGCAGCTTGCGGCTTATAGCTGTTTCACGAACTTTCCTGCTATAAACGCACTCCGATGACCATTCTCCGAGCCCGTCCTGATGCTTCTGGGGGTTATCTCGGAAAAATTGCCTGTCTTTTCAGTTGCTGCGCTCTCAAGTCGGCCTTAGACTGCCGCCCCTCGTAAATTGAGTGCCGGGTGGCGCTTGGAATGGATGGCGCCCTTCCGAGACCTGAAGAGGTCGACCGGAACGCTCCCTTATTCGCCTTAATGCACGTATTTTTTATAGAGAAATCAATGACAAAGGAAAAGTTGCTGGCCATGCCGGCAGATGACTACATGAATGCCGAACAGCACGCTTTTTTCGAGCAGATGCTGCAAGACATGAAAGTGGAACACCACGCGCGCATTGAACAGAACCGCATCGCCATTGAAAGCCTGGACACCCCGGCCGACCCGGCTGACGCCGCTTCCGTTGAAGAAGAGCGCACCTGGCTGGTAAACGCCATCGACCGCGACCAGCGCATGCTGCCGCAACTTGAGCGCGCCCTTGAGCGTATCAAGGAAGACTCCTTCGGCTGGTGTGATGACAGCGGCGAGCCTATCGGCCTCAAGCGCCTGCTGATCAGCCCGACCACCAAGTACTGCATCGAAGCGCAAGAGCGCCACGAGCAGATCGACAAGCACCAGCGTCAAGCCTGATGCGGTGAGCGGGGGGCCGTCCCGTCGGCTCCCCCGAGAAATATCCGTTACACCCTGGTTATTGATCTACTGCAGGTTCTCCCACTAAAGGCCCATGGATAATGGCTCGATAGTGGCGTTTAATGCAGAAACAATAACGACAAGCAGCGGGGTAACGACGATGGCTGGAGACGGATCTCTGATGGGCGCATCAGTGCCGCCGCACACGGTGACGCGCGCGCTCCCCCGCTGGCTGACGCCATTTTTGCAGAGCACTGCCCTGGTGCTGGTACTGCTGGGCCTGGCGTTCGCCGGTTTGCCGATATACCTCTGCCTGCCGCTGGCCTTGCTGGTCATCTGGCTGCCTTCCCTCAAAGCTCGTACACCACGAGTGGCACCGGCCCAGGCCGTCGATGCGATAGGCGAGCTGACCCGCGATCTGTCCTATACCACCAGTCATAACGCGCTTTCCGCTGCGGGCGTGGCCTATTCGGTCAAGCAACTGGCGGCGCGGGTGCAGTCGCAGCTGGGTGCCGCCAGGCAGATCGTCAGCAGTGCCGAAGTGATGATCGGCACCGAGCAGGTGACCGCACAACTCAGCCGTCAGGCCCTGGAGGCGGCCAGCCAGGCCCACCAACGCAGCACCGAAGGTCGTGAAGTGCTGGCTGAGTCGATCACCCGCATGCGCCAACTCAGCCAGCGCGCCAATGCCAGCCGCGAGCTGATCGAAGCGTTGAGCCAGCGCAGTGAAGAGATCCAGCGCGTGACCCTGGTGATCCAATCCATCGCCAGCCAGACCAACCTGTTGGCGTTGAATGCGGCGATTGAAGCCGCGCGTGCCGGTGAGCATGGGCGTGGATTTGCCGTGGTGGCCGATGAAGTGCGCGGCCTGGCCGGGCGTACGGCCTCCGCCACCGATGAAGTCGGCGTGATGGTCGCCGATATCCAGCAGCGCACCGCCCAGGTGGTGGAGCAGATTCGCCAGTTGTCGGCGGACCTGCATATCGGCGTCGAGCGGGTGGAGCAGGCCGGCGAACAGCTGGAAAGCATCGCCAGCCTGGCTGCGGGTGTGGAAGGGCAGGTCAATGAAATTGCCCAAGGCACCGATACCAACCAGGCGCAACTCGACAGCCTGTTTCATGCCGTGGAACAGATGCGCAGCGATTTGTCGGAAAGCGATCAGCAAACCCGCCAGTTGGCCGAGGTTGCCGTGCAAATGGAAGGCCAGGCTGAAACGATCAGCGAGCGCCTGGCGCAAGTCGGGCTGGATGACTATCACCAGCGTATCTATGACCTGGCCCGAGAAGGTGCCGCGCGCATTGCCGAACAGTTCGAGGCCGATATCCAGCAGAATCGCATCAGCCTGGAGGACTTGTTCGACCGCAGCTATACCCCGATCCCGAATACCAGCCCGAGCAAGTACCACACGCGTTTTGACGGTTACACCGATCAGGTGCTGCCGGCGATCCAGGAAGCCCTGCTACCACGCCATGAAGGACTGGTGTTTGCCATCGCCTGTACGCCTCAAGGTTACGTGCCGACCCACAACAAGGCGTTTTCCCACGCCCTGACCGGCGATGCCCAGGTCGACGCGGTGCAGAATCGCACCAAGCGCAAGTTTGATGACCGTACGGGGATTCGTTGTGGCAGCCATCAACAAGCCGTGTTATTGCAAACCTACACGCGTGATACCGGCGAACTGATGCACGATTTGTCGGTGCCGATCATGGTCATGGGCCGGCATTGGGGCGGCTTGCGCCTGGGCTACAAACCCGAAGCCGCGAAGACCCATCGCCAGTGATTGTTGCGGTTTATGCAACGCAGCTATTCCGGGGATAGCTTTTTCCTACTGGCAGAAAACCGTAGCATGCTGAACATTGTTAGCCAGCTAACTAATGCGACGGAGAAGCTCCATGCAAAACAAAGTCGATGTGGCGGTGATGATCGGCAGCGGCGTGCCTGCCACCCTGCGTGAGCTGGGCCAGAAGGCTTGTTGGGTGGTATTGCTCAATGGCGAGCAACGCGGCACGGCGTTCGCCAGCCGCGATGAAGCAGAGGAGTGCAGGGCTGCCTGGCAAGCGTTGATGAACCTGGAAAAGTCAGACAGCCTGCACTGAGGCGTGCGT
Source organism: Pseudomonas sp. Q1 (assembly GCF_009935975.1). Classification (NCBI taxonomy): domain Bacteria; kingdom Pseudomonadati; phylum Pseudomonadota; class Gammaproteobacteria; order Pseudomonadales; family Pseudomonadaceae; genus Pseudomonas; species Pseudomonas sp. Q1. Next base: position 136,595 of record NZ_QODI01000012.1, read on the forward strand.
TATTGCGGTTGATGCAGGCGCTGGTTCAGTTCATCCACCGGGATCGCCCAATCGGCGTCCTCGCGCAGTTCTTCCTTGAGAAATTGTGCTTGTTGCGGCGTCCAGAACGGGGCGTCGATCAATTTCACGTCGTCAGGCAGCGGATGGGCGGCGATGAATGCGTCGATGGCTTGCGGCGTCGAGTCCAGGCCCAGTTGTTCGAACAGGGTTTCAAGGGTGGGGATAGGCGCGTCCATTGTGGGTTCTCCATGCAGGATGAGGGTCGTTGTGCATGTGAGGCTTTGGCCCCGGCAGAGTTCTATCGGATTATCCTCAATGGAGCGTGCGCGAATCCAAGGCAGCCCTGAGGGCTGTGTACGCCGTGCCGGTCGGTCATCCCTGCGTCGCAACAATCCCGGCCTGAAAGGCTTGCAGCCCGGCCTCAAGCTGTTTGGCCAACTCACAGGCCTGGATATGGTCGCTGCGAAAGCCTTTGACCCTGCCGCTGGTGACTTCAAGAATATGAAAAAAGTTCTTTCCGGCCGGAACCACCTGATAAAGGACCGAATTCAAGTACCCATCGGGGTTGTGCAGGCAGTAGTATTGGCGCCCATCATGACATGTTGAACGAATGCGCGAAGACGTAGCGTCGTGTTGAGGTCGGTTCATCGTCAGCTCCTGTCGCTCGATCATGTTGACCCATCAGCAGCGTTTCGGGTGGTTTTGTTCGGTGTTGCTGTTTTAGTATTGTCGTCGGCAGTCCACGCCTGGTTCCATGCTCTAGTCTTTTCTTTTGTGTCAGGTGTCAGAAACTGCGTTTTTAATAAGGTTATTCTCTGAAGTTGGTCGACCCGTATTCTCGGGTTGTTGAACCTGTGATCTGCTGTGGTACCGGATGGCCCTTGCACAAGGTCTGTCGCGCCCGTCTGTACGAGTCTTATGGCGCCCCAGCGGGGTCTCTTCAGTTTTTTGACGAATGTGCGATCGCGCCGTAACGGCCGTTTTTTTGTGCTGCCCGCTTCAGCGGACAGCACCTTTTTGATGTGGGGGCGTTTCCTTGGCAGTCAGTAATCTGGATATGCACGCGTTATTCGTGCTGGGTGATTTGCGCGCAAAGTTGGTCAAGCAGTTTCAATCCCGTTTTGTTTATGTCACTGAACAGACGCCGGAAGGTATTTATATCGCCGAGATCGATACCGAAACGGCAATGGTCGTGGACGATAAACCACGCCTGGAACTCAAGGTCGGCGACCATTTTCGCGCAGCCGTATTGCCCAGCCGTGAAGGTGGCAAGTTCGAACTCAAGTTTCGCGATATCAAGTTGACGGTGTACGGCTTGGGCGATTATGCGTTTGTCTCCTCGGCCGAAGGCCAGGGAATCCTGTTCAAGGAAGGCCACAGCGTGATGCTGGTGTTTGCCGCCAATGAACAATTGCAGGAAGGCCTGACCAAGACCCTCAAGGCCGTGACCGGCAAGGCCGCCAAGTGGCGCAAGGGTGAACTGGTGACCTTCAAGGCCAGTGAGTAACCCTGAACACGCTGTGTATCTTGCTCTTTTGGAACCTCTACTACAGTTGAGTTGACTTAACTATTCAGAGGCTTCGCGCATTGGCAGCAAAGCCGCCCGCTATGGCTGCGAAAATGCGAGGTGAAGGCATGAAAGGATTGAAATCGCTGTTGGCAGCATCCCTGACGACCTTGAGTCTGTCGCTGGCCTCGGTGCCGGTATCCGCCGCTCAGGCACCGGTGCATTTTGCCGACCTGAATTGGGAAAGCGGCAGCCTGATCACCGAGGTGCTGCGTTTTATCGTCGAGAAGGGCTACGACCTGCCCACCGACACCTTGCCCGGTACCACCATCACCCTGGAAACCGCCCTGGCGAAAAACGATATCCAGGTGATCGGCGAAGAGTGGGCCGGCCGCAGTCCCGTATGGATCAAGGCTGAGGCTGAAGGCAAGGTGCTGGGCCTGGGCGATACGGTCAAGGGCGCCACGGAAGGTTGGTGGGTGCCGGAATACGTGATCAAGGGCGATCCCGCCAAAGGTCTCAAGCCCCTGGCGCCGGACCTCAAGACCGTGCAGGACCTGGCGCGCTACAAAGAGGTGTTCAAGGACCCTGAGTCACCTGGCAAAGGGCGCTTTCTCAACAGCCCGATCGGCTGGACCTCGGAAGTGGTCAACGCACAAAAGCTCAAGGCGTATGGCCTGGACGGTAGCTATGTGAATTTCCGCAGCGGTTCGGGCGCTGCACTGGACGCCGAGATCGCCTCGTCGATTCGTCGCGGCAAGCCGGTGCTGTTCTACTACTGGTCGCCAACGCCCCTGATGGGGCGTTACAAGCTGATCCAGCTGGAGGAACCGGCGTTTGATGCCGAGGCCTGGAAGACCCTGACCGACGCGGACAACCCTAACCCACGGCCAACGCGTTCGCTGGCGTCCAAGTTGAGCATTGGCGTGTCGACGCCGTTCCAGAAAGAACATCCGCAGATCGCGGAGTTTTTTACCAAGGTGCAGTTCCCCATCGACCCGCTGAACAAAGCCTTGGCGACCATGAGCGAAAACCACACGCCACCCCGGGAAGCGGCCCAGGCGTTTCTCAAGGCGCATCCCGAAGTGTGGAAGGCGTGGGTGACGGATGATGTGGCGAGCAAAGTCGAGGCAAGCCTGAAATAACGACACGTGCTGCAGCCAAGTCGCCCTAATGCTGGTCAGTTAAGAGAGCCCGCTCACTACAGATGATGTGTTCTACATCCCACCATTTGACTGACTGGCATTAGGGCAAGTCCCCTCCCACATGTTTGATTACATTGCAGGTTCAGAACCGGGTTTGCATTGCCAGCTCGAACGTGCGTGGCGCCCCCAGGTAATACGCCGGCGATACATGGGCAAACTCGGCATACACCTCATTGGTCAGGTTACGCACCCGGCCGGTCACCGAGGTATGGGCGTCCACTTTGTAGCGCAGGAATGTGCCGAACAACGTATAGGCCGGCACCGTGAGGGTATTGGCGTTATCCGCATATACCTCGGCGACGTACCGCGCATCCACACCGCCTTGCCAAGCCTCGGCAAAATCATAAGTCAGCCACAGATTACCGACGCGCTTGGGCACGTTGGTCGGCGTGTTGCCCTTGCGCGATACCACCGCACCGCTGGCAAGTTTCTCATTGAAGTCATCGTACTCGGCATCCACCCAGGCAAAGTTGCCTTCCGCCAACAGTCGGGGCGTGATGCGCAGTGAGCTGGCCAGTTCGATGCCTTTGGACGATTGCGCTCCCACCGGAATGCTGTTGTTCGGATCCAGCGGGTCGGTGACGGCAAAATCCTTGCGCTCGATCCTGTAGGCGGCAACGGTGGCCGAGCCGCGACCGTCCAGGTAGTCGAACTTGCTGCCGACCTCCCACTGCCGGCCGGTGGACACATCGAAGACTTGGGTGGTGGTCGATGGTTGCTCGGCCGCCGTGCTGTATTGCACATACACATTAGCCGACGGGATGAACTGGTAAGTCAGGCCGACGCGGCCGGTCACTGGTTCCCAGCGGCGTTTGAAGTGACGCGGATTGGTGGCCGTTATCTGGCGGTGGTTGGTCACGTCGAGGTCGATGGCGTCGTAGCGCAGGCCCGTCAGCAACGAGAGTTTATCGGTGAGGCCCAGGCGGTTTTCCGCGAACAGTGCCTGGGTCGTCACTGCATTGGTCTTGTCCGGTACGAACCCTGGCCGGGTGCCCGGGATGTCGTAAAAGTGCCCAGGGTCGTAGTGGTTCGGGTCGACCGTGCTTTTACCCGGTACGTTCAGCGGGTGGTTGGTGGTGCTGTTGACCTTGTATTCAAAACCGCCCGACCAGGTGGTCGAAAGCCCCCACAACGTATTGTCATGACGCAGTTCGAACTGGTTGCCGTTCTGCTCACCCTGGTGGCGCACCTGATACGCGGTCAAGCGATTCACGGCGCTGTTGTCGGCGTTGTATTGGTAAGTTTCCAGGTTTCGATAGTCGCGCTGGCTGTCCAGGTGATAGAGGGTGTTCTTCAGCGTGGTGTTGTCGTTGATCCGGTAGTCGATGATCGAGCGCGCCCAGATCGTGCGCTGTTCGTATCGGCCATCGCCGACGTTGTAATTGTTGAAGCGGTTGTGCCGGTCGATCTTCAATTCGCCGGCCTTGGGGTTGAGCACCGGCGTGCCCCAGTAGGGGCTGTCCTCATGCTCATCCTGGTATTCCAGCGCCAGGGTGTGCGACAGGTGGGGCGTCAAGTCGCTGAGCACGGAAAACGCCAGGCTCCAGGCATCGCGCTGGTCGCGGTCGATGTAGCTGTGGTTGGTATTACGGCTGACGTCCAGGCGTGCGTAATGCTGCACCTCGGCGCCGGGTTCGGTCAGGGCGTGGTTGAGGCCCAAGGCCATACCGGCGGTGTCGTAACTGCCGTAGGTGAGCTGGCCTTCAGCCGCCTGTTCTTCGCGGGTTGCCAGTTTGGTCACATAGTTCAACGAGCCGCCCACGGAGCCGGCACCGTTGATTAAGGAGGAGGGCCCGCCGACGAGTTCGACCCGGTCATAGATCCAGGCATCCACTGGCCGCGCCAGGCCGGTGGCGACGTTGATACCGTTGAACATCTGGGTGATCTGGTTGCTCGTAAAGCCCCGATAGGACACAAACCCACCAAACCCCGGCGGTGCGCTGGCGTTGACGCCGGGCAGGGTATTAGCCGCATCGCGGAAGGTCTTGGCGCCATGGCGCTCGATATCATTGCGATTGGCGATGGCCACCGACGCCGGGGTTTCTCGCACACTCAGGCCAAGGCGCGACGCCATGCCGCTGGGCTGATCCAGCGCCAGGCCAGGCTCGGTGCTTTGTTCACCATCAATGGTGGTGGGGGCCAGTTCAAGTGCCCAGCCACAGACAGGCAGGCAGCCGAACAGGCCCGCCAACAGGGGTAAATGTTTCATGGTTGAATCCTGAAAAACTCAGCTTGAAAACAACGCACAGCCGCCCGTAAACCCGAGGGGAACGGTGAGCGGTGCAGATCGGAAAGCGAAGGATCAGGCGACAGCGGGAGGCGCGCGCGGGTGGGCCGTGGGCCAGGTGAAGCGGGCAGGAACGTCAGCGGCAAACACGACCGCCGCAGGCGGCGCGTGCGGTTGTGGCAACACGGCCACATTCAAATGGGTGTTGAGCGCAGGGCCCATGCCGCCGGTGGAGCACAGCGGGCAACCGAACGCCTTGGACAGCGTCGGCAGGTTCTCGTCAGTGGACCGGGTTGGGGTGGGGGCCTGAGTGCGCGGGTCTACCGTACAGAACTGACCACCGATACCGTTGAGCTGCATCCCCAGCATCTGCCCATGGCCAATACTGCAGGCGAACACATTGAACAGGACGCAGCAGTAGAGCATCCAGGCAATGAGCGAGCGGTCGGTACGGGCAAGTTTCATGGGGCGGCACTTTACCATCAGCCGCCGACGAAATGCCTACAAAAAATCCTAGGGCGACTATCCTGAATCGCACATTTTTGGAGAGAGCCAGCCATGAGCTTTTTCATCGCGCGATGGATCGTTGGCGTATTTACCTGCATCAGCATGGTGCATTTGTACTGGGCCGCCGGTGGCAAACTCGGCATGCTCGCTGCCATTCCTCAACTGCCGGGCGAATTCGCCAGCGGGCCGAGGCCGGCGTTCAAACCCTCGGCGCTGGCCACGCTGCTGGTCGCGATGGGGCTGGTGGCGATTGCGTTACTCGTGTGCTTGCGGGTCGGGTTGTACTTTTCGCCGGTGTCCCACGGAGCGCTGCAGTGGGGCATCAGTGCGATCGCCGTGGTCATGTTCGCCAGGGCAATTGGGGACTCGGAATTGGTGGGTTTTTTCAAGAAAGTGGGCGGGTCGAGGTTTGCACGGTTGGATACGTATGTTTATTCGCCGTTGTGTCTGGTGTTGGGGGTGGGGTTGTTGGTGGTGGCGTGGGGGTAATGAGGGCGACAGGTTTCGCTTCTTACGATGCTCACTCAGTGCGAAGAGTTGCGAAGTCCAAGTGCCCCTCGAAGGAGATGCACGCAATCCAATCAATTGCCTCTGTCACAATGTAGGTGTGTTGAGGTAGTTCGGAAAAAATTCTGAGTGCGTGGATTTGATGTCCATGGTTTAGGCCCAAATTACGCAGTCATGGTCGTCCATATGTACTAGAAATGTAAGCTGGTTATCGGTTATCCAAAATGGATATCCAGTTGTTTCACCCAAAATAGAGGCGATATCTTGTGCACTGCTGACTTTCCAAGCTCGGTATGATGAGTCGAAAACCAGCAAAATCAGATTTTTTTTGTGAATGCGATTTTCTATCTCCCTCCAGAAGTTAGGGTTGTGCTCTATTTTTTTCATTCAGGTTTATTGCGTCAAGTACGTTGTTTTGTGATTTGAAGAATTTTTTGTCAGTGATTTTGTCAAGTCAGTGAGTTCCGCCTCCTCAAGCTTCTTTGAGTCTATTTTCAAGGTTTTAAAGCGTTATCGATTTCATCTTCAAGATAGTTGATTTGATAAATAATCTCGTTCATTTTGTTATGAGCCCTTTTTCGATTTAAAAATAATAGTGTCTATTTAGTGATGTTAGGTGAGTGTTTATCGAGTTTTCTGAATATATGATTTAGCCATAATGTCCCTGAGGGCCATTTGTGCGGGTAATAGTAGCCGCACCCAATTTCCAAGAATAGAAGGTTTTGGAGTTGTGGCTCGGGTAAATTGGCGAATATTAATTTGGTAAGTTCTAGTTTTGTCAGCTCTATTGTTTCTGCAGGTGCTTCCGATAGGTAATTCGCGATTACTTCGTCTGCATTTGAGTAGTCATCAGCCCAATCTTGATTAAAGTAGCCAGATAAGAATTGCTGTAGTTTTGGGTAGTCTTTATTCATGGGTTTGGATATCCGGTATGAATTCTATAGCCGTCAGGCATTCTTATGTCTCTTCGTATTATAAGATAAATTTCTATTCCTGGAACCGTTGTTTGTGTGCCTCTTACTAGGCTTTTGCCCACTGGGATTGGAGATCTTTGGATAATTACGGTTTGGCTGTCGTTACCCGTTAGAAAATCATTTATCTTAGTTTGGTTTTCGGCAAGCACTTTTGATATGGTGGCCTCGGCTGTTGTGCGATCAAGGAAAGTGGATGCCACAGGAACATGGGGTTCTTGCGCCAAACGTTCAGCAAGTTGCTCATCCGTTTTACCTATGTGCCTTCCTATCAAGTGCCCGCCTGCAGATTCATGTGCGCCCAAACCTCCTCCAGGAACAATTACGCTGAACGGACCTTCTGGACAATTATTTGACTTACAACTCAATCCGAGTGGATCCACCCACCCCGTAGGATTCGGCACGTACTGGTACGCGTTAATCCCACCCGCCAGCTTCACCGGATCCGGTGTCAGGTATCGACCAATGTCCGGATTGTAGTAACGATGACGGTTGTAGTGCAGCCCGCTTTCCGCGTCACGGTACTGACCTTGAAAACGCAACGGATTGTCGATTTTGCCGACATCAAGGCGGGCTATTTCGCCATAGGCGCGGTAGTGCGCGGACCAGACGATTTCGCCTTCGCTATCGGTCAGTTCCTGCGGCGTGCCGAGGTGGTCGAGTTGGTAGTAGTAGGGTTTTGGCTCTTTTGGCCCAAAGCCTTCCAGCATCGCGAGCGGGCGGAAGCTGTCCGGTTCATAGAGGTAACTGCGATGGCGCTCCGCATGATGCTCGGCAATCAGCTTGTCGCCTTGCCAGAAAAACTCCGTGGTCGTGTCATCCACGGTTTTGCTGATGCGCCGCCCAAACGGGTCGTAGCGATAGTGGGCGGTTTGCCCGTTGGGCGTGGTGAGGCCGATCAGGCGGTGCTGGCAGTCGTAGCGGTATTCGGTGACGAGTTGCTGGCCTTTGCCGCGTCGTTCGCGGATCAGGTTGCCGAAGGCGTCGTAGTCATAGTGATGATCGCCCTGGATCATCAGGCGATTGCCCGCAACGATGTTCGGACCAGGGCGGTTCTGCATCAGCAGGTTGCCCGCCGGGTCGTGGCCGAAGCGTTCCTGTACGTCTTGCGAGTGGTTGGCGCGGGTCAGGCGGGCGAGGGGGTCGTGGTGGTAGTCGTGCTGGCCCTTGCGGGTGTCGAGCAGGCGGGTGAGGTTGCCGGTTTTGTCGTAGTCGTATTGGCGCTGGTAGAGAATGTGTTCCTGCTGGGTGATGGCGTGGGCGTGCAGGCGGTGCTGGTCGTCGTAGTGGTAGTGGCTGAGCAACTGGCCTTGTTGGCGTTGGTGTTCGCGACCGTTTTTAAACAGGTGTGAGGTGAGCAGCGCACCGTTGAGTTCAACCGTGGAAAGGTGACCGCCTTTGTCGTGGTTGAACACCAGACGGTTGTTGTCCGGCAGGCGCAGGTGTTTTAACTGACCACAGGCGTCATAGCCGTAGCGCAGGGTGCCCCAGCCTTGGTGCTCGGCGGTCAGGCGATTCTGGACGTCGTATTCGTAGGCCAGCGCCCAGTGGCCGTCGTCGACACTGAGCAGGTTACCCTGGCGGTCGTAGGCATATTCAACCACTTCGCCATCGGGGAGGATTTTTCTTACAAGGCGCCCGGCGTGGTCGCGCTCATAACGCGTAACCAGCTGACTGCCATCGTCGCCGTGTTCGGTCTTTTCCAGCAGATTGCCGTTGAGGTCGTAGGCATACGCCGTGCGCTGGCCATCAAAGCCGATTTCTTGCTGGATCAGGCCGTTGGGGTGGTAATCAAGCTGGTAGGTTTCGCCGGCTTCGTTTTCAATCGCGGTCAGCAACAACCGCACGTTGTCGTAGCGGTACTTGACCTGGGTGCCGTCGGCATTGAGGCGGCGGCTGATCAGGTGCAGGCCATCGGTATATTCGTAACGGGTGACATGGCCGAGTTCGTCGCGTTCGGCGGTGATTTTTCCGTAGGGGTTGTAGCTGTATTCCCGACACGCATCGCCCGGCAGTGCCACGCGAACCAGGCGGCCCACGCTGTCCCACTGGTACTGGGTCAGCGCGCCGTGCTCATCCTCACGCGCCACTTGCCGCCCAACGTCGTCATAGCGATAACGCTTGATGGCACCATTGGGCAGTTGCTCCTCCAGCAATTGCCCGCGCTCATTCCAGACCAGCCGATGACAGCTGTGATCGGGGTACCAGACGCCGGTCAGTTGCCCGGATGGGTTGTAGCTGTAGTCGGTGATGTGCCCGGCGGGATCCGTCCGACGCGTCACATCGCCCTGGTCATTGCGCTCATATTTCCAGACCGCCTGACCCCGCCGCACCACGCGTACGAAGCCGTTGTCATGCTCGTAGGAGGTTGGTTCGTCCTCCCCCGGAAACATCGCCACCAAGCGTCCGGCATCGTCGTACTGATAGGCCGTCACCGCGCCCAGCGGGTCTTGCTCGACCGTCAGCCGGCCCTTGTCGTCGTAGGATTTGAAATGCTCGGCACCGTCCGGATCGATGCGCTGTACCAGCCGTGCGCGCTGGTCATGCACGTAGACTTCCTGGCTGCCGTCGGCGTTAAACACCGTGACCTGGCCGTCGTCACCCCAGGCATAACGCGCGTCCATCTGCGAGAAGCTGGCCCAATGCCGGACACAGCGCGCCGCCTTGCCGGAACGTTCCCATTCCCAGTAGAAACTCGCGCCACCGGCCAACTGCCGCTCAAGGATGACGTGCTGAGCGTCGTAGCGATAAACCTCACGTTCACCCACGGCATTGGTCGCACACACCAGTCGGCCACCGTCGTCATAGGCGTAGGAAACAACGTTGTGTTCGGTCACCCAGGTGAAGGCTTCATGACCTTTGGCGCGCTGAACTTGGTAGTCCACTGCCACAATGCGCTCAAGCTCATAGCGCAAAAACAGCGAGCGGCCGACGCCGTTATCCAGCCGTTCAATACGCCCCGAGCGATCCCGCAGAATACGCAGCCGGTTGTCGTACGCATCGCTGATGGCGGTGAGCACACCGTTGCAAAAGTGGTAGAAGCGCGAGGCCTGAGCCAGTACTAATTCATCGGGCAGAGCGCCCAGATAGATCGCCGCTTCGGCCAGGCTATTGGTGATTGCGGGCCGTGAAATAGACGGCAAGGGCAGCGTGGTCGACCGATTCTCATGATCCGTCCACACCACCGAATCGCCATCAACGACAAGCCTGTGCGCCAGCGCATGGCTCCAGCCAAACCCCAACCCACAATCCACCTCCACGGTACTGGTGCGATACAGCCGCGTCCACTCAAACGGCAACACGCCATCCAGCGTGCCATCGGTGAGGGTCAGCAACTCCTCGCCAGTGACCATCGACACCGGGCAGCCATGGGAGGCGGTCTTGTCCGCCGGGGCCGAAGCCTCCCCATTGAGGTTTTTCCCCGAGGCCGGTACATCGTCGACAGATTCTTTCTGCCTCAGCACCGCATTCTGCCGCGCTCGCCAGCGCATCTGCATCCGGCCTTGTTTCAGCCCGCCGACCACGCCGCGAACCGCGACCGCCTTGTAACGATCCACCGCTTGCATAAACGCCCGCAGAATCGTCAGCACGTCTTCGACAAAGCCCATCGCCGCCTGAACAATGCCTTTGCCATACTTGACCAGGCGCAAGCCCAGGTACGCCACGCCCGCCGCCGGCAAGGCAATCGTCAGCACCGCGCCGATCACCAGATCAATCAGCAGCGAGACCACAAAACCGGCAGCCACCTCCGCCATCGCCTGGGGAGGCAACGCGTCCAGCCAGATCATTGCAGTGCGCAACATCAGGTACAGCGCTGCTTCATCACTGGCGAGCAACATCGCCTGTTCCATGACCTTGGGTGCATCGGTGGCGATCTGCGCCAGCTTCGCCGCCTCGGCTCCCAGTTGTTCGGCAAATTTCAGCGGGTCTTCAAGAATCGACTGCACCAGCTTGATGCTGTCCCACACCTCTTTGATCGCCACCCAACTGCCCGCCAGCACACCGCTGGCAACTGCACTGGCCGTTGACACCTCCCAATGAGGCCGGAAACCCTCCCACTGTGAGCGCAGCCATTGTTCCAGGTCTGCCGTCAGCCCGGCGTAGGAGGCAAACAAGGCGTCTACCTGCTCCTCTGAGACCTCGCCTTGTACGCGCACCTGGTATCGCCCGCCGGCGGCGCAAACGTGCGCGCCTTTGCCGTGCTCATCCAGCATGATGGTGGTAGAGCTGGCATCATCCAGCCCGATGACCTCAACGGGGATATTGCCGATCGGTACCTCATACACCGACTCGAACTGGCTCTCGATCTGCAGCACACCGCCCGCCGGGCAGTGGGCTACGGTAGAAAAATCCGCATCGGAAAGACTCACCGAACGCTGTGAGTCGCCTACCCGCAACACCCGATCCATTCCCAACAGCGACGGCATATCGGCGACATGGCTGACTGAGTCCAGCGCCTGTGCGTACCAGGTGCTCATCTGTCGGCGGTAGTGCACCAGGCTCTGATGAAAGCCATCGAGCTCATGTTCGATAGCGGCAATGTGGGAGGCGTGGGTCATCCGTGACGTCTCGGCAGAAGGGCAAGGCGCCGGAGTCTGCCGCAACAAAAAGCGTCGGGATGAACGGTTTGAAAAAACAGAATGGGATGACTGGAGACGAGGAAAACTCGTAAAAAACCAGCCCTAAGGACTACACAAAAAAGCGATAGGGCTCATTGCGTGAGGCTAGGCATCTAAGATGCCGACGCAATAAGGCAATTTAATGGCCCCTTTGTAACAAAATTCTCGCCAGAATCGCTTTTATTTTCAGGTGGTTAGGTGGGGAAGCGAATGCGCACTGTTGGAATCATGCTGATTGCCTGCTCCCTGGCGGGGGGGGCGGCTGCCGTGCAGGCAAGGGAACTGCGCGAGGGTGACAAGTACATGTGCAGTTGGGGCGCCGGTACGGCGGCCAGGGCTCAGGAGCTCAAGTTGGCGGGTGTGTCTTTGTATGCGGCGCGCCAGAAGATCCAGACCATCAAGTTCAGCAAGTCGTGGATGCGCATGATGGCTATGGGCATCACCGAGCAGACCTATGACAGCCGTTCCCGGCTCAAGCCTGAGGTGATTCGCCAGAGCTTCTATCAGGACTGCTTGCGCTACAAGGTGGCGCGCAAGTAGCCCCTGGGCGCTTTGCACCGGGCAGTGCAAAATCTGCGTAAGCCTGTCCAACTTTCCCCGGAGGCCGCTCGCCATACTGGTGCCAGGTAAACCAGGAGGCACAGGCCATGACCGATTACGTATTCCCCCCCGCGCAAACCCCATCCCTGGCCATACAGGGCAGCGATGCGCGTTTCCCCCTGCGTCGCGTGTTCTGCGTTGGTCGCAATTACAGCGAACACGCCCGGGAGATGGGGCATGACCCGGATCGCGAGCCGCCGTTCTTTTTCATGAAACCGGCGGATGCGGTGGTGCCGGCCGAAGGTGTGATCGCCTATCCGCCGCTGACCTCCGACCTGCACCATGAAGTGGAATTGGTGGTGGCCATCGGCAAGGGCGGGGTGGATATCAGCCCCGATGAAGCTTTTTCCCACATCTGGGGCTATGGCGTGGGGATCGACCTGACGCGCCGCGACCTGCAAGCCCAGGCGAAAAAGCTCTCACGCCCGTGGGAATGGGCCAAAGCCTTCGATGAGTCGGCGCCCAGCACGGCGTTGCAGCCGGTGAGCGCGGTAGGGCACCCGTCCACCGGCAAGATCTGGCTGAAGGTCAATGGCGAACAACGCCAGGTCGGCGACCTGGCTGACCAGATCTGGTCGGTCAGCGAAGTGATCAGCCACGCCTCCCGATCCGTCGCGCTCAAGGCCGGTGACCTGATCTTCACCGGCACGCCCGCCGGTGTCGGCGCGTTGCAACCGGGCGATACCGTGACGGCCGGCATCGACGGCGTTGGCGAGTTGAGGTTCACCCTTGGCAACGGTTGAGGCTAAAGTGGTGCCCTGGCCACCCGAGACAGCGCTATGCCCGGCACCCGCGTCACCACCTACGGCATGGAACAACGCAGCGACCGCCCCGACTTCTATATCCGCGACAAACGCGGACGGGCGGCGCTGACCAGCCCCCATCGGCACGAATACTTCCAGATCCAGATCAACCTCGGTGGCGACACCGTGCAGCATATCGGTGGGGCGGTGCGACCGTTTCCGCGTAAAGCCCTGGCGTTCATCCTGCCCCATCGCCTGCATGTGATTCCCCATCCTGAGGATGGCGAGTTCATCCTGATCAACTTCAGCCAAGCGTTTTTCCTGCCGCAACTGAGTTGTGATCCGCTGGACCTGGAGGACATTCCTATCGGCCAGGCACCGGAGCTATCGCCGTTTCGCTTTCAGGAGCAACTGGACTTTATCCTCGATGATACCGCGTTCGAAGAAGTCAAAACCTGGCTGGCCCATATGCGCGCCCTCGACACTCACCGCACTTTTGGTGCCCGCGAGAGGCTCAAGGGCTACCTGTTTCAACTGATTGGCCTGGTCTGTGAGCAGTACGCCGAGCCGCTGCAAGCGTTTGCCGCCAACAACGCTATCCGGCGCGGGCGTAAGGACGCCTTGGCGCGGGTGCAAGGCTATATCCGCGCGCATATCCACGAACCCAGTCTCAACCTTACCGATACGGCCGCCGCCGCATTTCTATCGCCCAACTACCTGACGCACCTGCTGCGCAAGGAAACCGGGAAACCCTTCTCCCAGTGGGTGCTGGACCGCCGCATGCAACTGGCGCGCACGTTGTTGCTGAACAGCACCCAACTGATCGGGGTGATAGCGCAACGTTGCGGGTTTACCGACGAGGCCTACTTCTCCCGCTGCTTCCGCAAGGCCCAGGGCATGACGCCCGGGCAGTTTCGCCGTCAGCAGCAGACAGAAATGTTGTAGTCACACGGTTTTTACAAATCCACGACAATGAGTAGGTTTCAATGTGCATACAATTCGACGCTTCTAGTCACTCCAGCAGGACGCTTGCGAGACATGAATCAACCAGAACCCCCATCCTCAAGCGGCTTTCGCTCTTTTGCGATCGGGGTTGTGTGCGTGGCGGTGCTGTTGGGCACTTATTTCATGCGGCTCAACGCTGAGGTTGACCGAGAGCGGGAGCAGGTTGCAGAGCGTCTGGCTTTCTGCCAGCACCTTGAAAGTGTGACCCGTGTGGCGGGGTCCACGAACCTGGAATCCCCAGAAGCCTGCAAGCAACTCAAAAAACGTTATGCCGAAAGTGTTGCGCCGTTATAACCAATAACCCCAATTACAGAGTGGAAATAAGCGGGCGAAGTGTGCACGCTTAATCAGCGCTTATTGCACCAAAAAGTGGCACTTATGGTGTTGGCCACCTTAAAAAATGTGTGGATATTGAATGACTTACGGCGCTTTTAATCCGACGAAAGGATTAAAATAATCTTGTTGCAGGTTTTAACAACCGTTATTATAGCCGGGCGTTCACCTCCCACGGTTTATGCATTTTTAAATCCCAAGTTTCCATCAGCTACTTGGGATTTTTTTTGCCCGGAATTTGATCTCGGCGTCAAACTTCTATGTCGGCAAACTCTGCTCGCATCCGGCCATTGTGCTTGGCTTGATAGAGCAACTTATCGACGGATTCGACAAACCCCAACACGTTGCTGTCGGGTGTCACGATGTGCGTGCCCACGCCCAGGCTCAACGTCAGCAAGTTCGACACCGGCGAGAACCCGTGCTCGATCTGTTGTTGGCAAATCAAATGCAGACAACGCTGGGCAACCTGCCGAGCCGATGCGGCATCAGTTTCCGGCAACAGCCAGACAAACTCCTCGCCGCCGATACGGGCAATGAAATCCCGGGGGCGGTTGGCAGCCTGGGACAGGGTGCGCGCCACCTGGCGCAGGCACTCGTCGCCCTTGATATGGCCGTAGTGGTCGTTGTACTGCTTGAAGAAATCAATATCGAGGATGAGCAACGACAGCGGCAACCGGCTGCGCAGCGCACTGGCCCATTCCCGTTCCAGCACGGTGTCGAACATGCGGCGGTTGGCGATGCCGGTGAGGCCGTCCTGGAACGAGTACTCCTCCAGTTGTTTTTGCAGGCGGATCAGGTGTTCCTCGGTCTTTTTGCGTTCGCTGATATCGAACATGAAGCCGATCAACGCCTCCACTTCACCGTCCTTGCGCACGACGTGCACCACATCGCGAATCCACACGTAATCGCCATTCACCGTGAGCGCGCGGTAATCGGCCTCGTGGTCGACCCCGGCACGCGATTGCGACACACAGAAATTCACCACATATTCACGGTCGTCCGGGTGCATGCGTTCAACCCAGTCATCCACGCTGGCCCAGCTTTGCGGCGTCCAGCCCAATAACGTCTCGATCTGCGGGCCGATATAGCTGAAGGTCATGGTCTGCCAATCAATGCGCCAAGGGATAGCCTTGGTCGACTCCAGCAGGGTCTTGTAGACGTCGCTGTCGGGCAGGCGTGGAGCATCGATGTTCATGGGCGGCGGCTCGCATGATGGCTAAAAGCCAACAGCGTCTTGTGAGCGAAGCCCTGAGTCAAGCCTTCGCGAAAGCCGCAGACGAGAGGTCGTGTGCTGGGTTTCTGGCGCCAGCACACCAGTATTTGTTGGGCATAGTGAGGCACAGCTAACACTTTTGAGTTAATTGTTCGGTAGCAGGCAAAAGCTTATCTACGCTGTTTACATCACACATTCAGGGATGCATCCACGGACGGGGCTTTATCATGATTCCGATCGTCGAATTCAACCGCATCATGGCCGCCGGGTTCCTGCCGCTGGCGTGTGATTGCAGCCTCAACAGCGACGGTTCGCTGCGCATTCGTGTGTTCGAGCCGGAGTCTGGCCGTGTCGAGCTGCTGTTGACTCGGGTCTCGCCCCAAGGTCTGGACAGCATCCGTTCCATCTCAAACCTGATTGGCGAGTTGCGCACCGAGATCAAGGCCGGGCGCCGTGGCTTTGCGGTGATGGGTTAGCTGTTGACGGTACTGGTGGTGGGAGTGGCGGCGCCGTAGTAGCGCCAGCAGCAATGCCGGTGTTCCGGCAGGATCACGCAACCGCTGAGGCTCACGATCAACAGGGCGGCGACCAGCATATATAGGCGACGGGACATGATGTTTCCTCTTGGTGTGTTCTGCGTCACTCCTTGAACGCAACCACCGACACAAATCCGTCGCGATGCTTGCAAACTTTTCATCAAGTCCTGTGATTCCCTGGGCAATACTTCCTCTGGGCCACCGTGTAGAAAAAACCCGTTTTTTCTGCGACGGATTTTCCTGCGCCTGGCGTTCAACCCATCAGCAGCGTGCACTTTCGCTCGCCGTATGAAGGAGTTGCCATGAACTCACTGACCCAATTGCGTTGTGCCGTGCTGGCTCCGCTGGCTTTCGCCGCGTTTGTCAGCACCCCGGTTTTCGCCGAGACCGAAGTGATTATCCGCCAGGCACCACCGGCAGAACGTGTCGAAGTGATCCCTGCCGAGCGCCCCGGATACGCCTGGGATCGCGGCCACTGGCGTTGGGAACACGGTGCCTACGCCTGGGTGCCTGGCCACTGGCAACCGGTGATGCGCAATGCCCGGTGGGAGCCAGGCCATTGGGAATCCCGTGGGCCGAACTGGTACTGGCGCGAAGGGCATTGGATTCGCTGAAACCTAACTCCCCGGACCGAGTATTACCCGATTGAAAGACACTGATCCGGACGTTGAGCTACTGGCACGTATCGGCAACAACGAAGCCGCCGCGGTCAATGAAATGGTGACGCGCAAGCTGCCGCGGTTGCTGGCGCTTGCCGGCCGGCTGTTGGGGGATGCCGACGAGGCCAGGGACGTGGCTCAGGAAAGTTTTCTACGGATCTGGCGCCAGGCGGCCAATTGGCGTGCCGGTGAAGCGCGCTTCGACACTTGGCTGCACCGAGTGGCGCTCAACCTGTGCCATGACCGCTTGCGTCGACGCAGAGAACGCCCGTTGAATGAGGACGAGGTGCTGGAACTGGCGGACAGCGCACCGTCCCCCGAGGAACAGTTGGAAACCAGCCAGCGCAGCGCCCGCATGGCCGCCGCGTTGGCGGCTTTGCCGGAGCGTCAGCGCGAAGCCATCGTGTTGCAGTATTACCAGGAGCTGTCGAACATCGACGCCGCGGCCCTGATGAATATCAGCGTCGAGGCACTGGAGAGCCTGCTGTCGCGGGCCCGCCGCCAGTTGCGCAGTCAACTTGCCGACACACCCGGGCTCGCCCGCCCAGGAAGGGGAACACCATGACACTTGAACGATTTGCTTACCTGGCCGATGCCTACGGCGCGAGCCTGCACCGCTGGCCCGTTGCCGATCAAGCGGCGGCCCGCGCCTTGCTCGACAGTGGCGACCCTGGCGCCCGCGAAGCACTGAGTGCGGCGAGTTGGCTCGATCAGCAGATGGACAGCCATCAACTGGCGCCCGTCGACCCCGCACTGGTGCGCCAAATTCGTCAGTCGGCTGTGCAACGCAGGTCATTTTGGTCGCGCTATGCCAACTGGTTGTCACCGGCCGGTCTGGTGGGCGTGGGCATTGCCGGTATCGCTGCCGGGGTGCTGGTGGCGTCGATGAGCGTGCCGCTGCCGATGTTGTCATCCGAAGTGTTGCCCAGCGTCTTCGATCAAGGCGATGCCGACGTCGTGTTTACCGTCAATGCCGAGGAAACCGAGCAATGACAGCCAAAACCCTTAAGCCGTGGTTGGTCGTCTCGGTGTTGCTCAACGTATTTTTGATTGGCGGGGTGGCGGGCGGCCTCTATCACTGGATGGCCGTTGCCGCGCCTGCCGAGGCGGTGGTCAACCAGCATGGTCTGCGCCAGGCGATGTTCAAGTTGCCGGTCGAGCGGCGTAAGGAGTTGCGTCAGTTGCTGCGCCACAACCGTGCCGACAGCCAGCCGTTGATCATGGCGGGTCGTGAAGCCCGTCTGGGGGTGATCAAGCAATTGGAGGCGCCGACGCTGGACCGCGCGGTGCTGGTGTCTGAATTGGCCAAGGCACGTGAGGCGGATGTTGCGCTTCGGGCGTTGGTGGACGATACCTTGGCGCAGTTTGCGAGTAATTTGCCTCAGGATGAGCGGCAGAAATTGGTTGAGGCGCTTTATCAGCGGGGGCAGGGGAAGGCCAGGGAGAAGATGACGCAAGGGCTGGGGAGTAAGCCGCGTTCTTGAGCGGGGTGGCTACCTATCCATTGCTGCGGGAACGGCTGATGGCGCTGCCGCGTTCGTCAATTCCTTTGTCGAACGGCAGGGCGTAGAGGCAGTTATGCAAGGGTCAGAGGCGACGCAGGAAGGCTTTGACGATATGCCGCGTGGCGTCGGTGGTGTCCAGGTCGTCCACGGCGGTGTAGGGGTGCCACCGGCAATCGATGATTTCGTTGCAGGGCCGCGCGTCCGCGAGGTTGATCACGGAGGCTTCAAACACGTGGTGCTCGGTGTCACTGGTTTTCAGTTCCTGCAGGTAGAGCAGGCCGTCGACCTTCAATCCGGTTTCTTCGTGCAACTCCCGTTCGGCCGCGCCCACGGGGCGTTCGCCGGGTTCGACCTTGCCGCCCGGCAAGGCCCATTTTGATCGGACTTTGCGCACGAAGAGGATATGCCCCTCATGTGCGCAAATGACGGTTGCGCGTGTTTTCAATGTGTGAAGCTCCGTAGCGAGATGGCTGTCATCAAAGTGTAATGCAATTGTCATGCTGGGCGGCTGTGGCACTTGCATCAGGGGATGTGGATACTGCTCGCTGGACAACACGGACGAGGAAGGCAGATGAGTACCGTACGCTGGGGCATGATCGGCTGTGGCAGTGTCACTGAGTTAAAGAGTGGACCCGCTTTCTACAAAGCGCCAGGTTCGGCGCTGGTGGCGGTGATGGGGCGACGTGTCGAAGCGGTGCGCGATTATGCGGCACGCCATGGCATCGCTCGCTACTACACCGACGCCCAGGCGTTGATCAACGACCCCGAGGTGGATGCGGTGTACATCGCCACACCGCCCGACAGCCATCTTGAATACAGCCTGATGGTGGCGGCAGCCGGCAAGCATTGTTGCGTCGAGAAACCCATGTCGTTGAATGCCGGGCAGAGCGCGTTGATGCAGCGCACGTTCGAGCGCGCCGGGCTGCATTTGTTTGTGTCCTACTATCGCCGCTCCTTACCGCGCTTCCAGCAAGTGCGCGATTGGCTGCAGACCGGGCGCATCGGTGAGTTGCGTCATCTGACCTGGACCCTGTGCAAGCCGGCCGCCGCAGCGGATACCAACCCGGCCAACTGGCGCACCGACCCGGCGATTGCCGGTGGTGGCTACTTTGCCGACCTGGCCAGCCATGGTTTTGACCTGTTTCAGTACCTGGCCGGGGATATTGTCGATGTGGCCGGGTTCACCGCGCGCCAGGCCGGCCGTTATGCCGCGGAGGACGCGGTGACCGCCAGCTGGCGCTTCGCTTCGGGTGCGCTGGGCATGGGCGCCTGGAACTTTGTGGCGGACCGGCGCGAAGACCGGGTCGAGTTGATCGGCAGCCATGGGCGCATCTGCTTTTCGGTGTTCGAAGACCAGCCGATACGTCTTGAAGCGCAGGCCCATGAAGTGCTGACTGTGCCGTGCCACGCGCATATCCAATGGCATCACGTGCTGGGCATGAATGCGCATATTCGCGGGGAGGCGCAGCACCCCTCGTTGGCCATCGAAGCATTGAAGACCGATCAAATCCTTGACCAGGTGTTGCAACGTAACCCCGTTCATCCCGAGTCGTCGTACTAAAGTCAGCTTTTTTCAAGGAACAGGCAGATGAAATACTGGATGTTGTTATGGCTGGTGCTGGCCACGGGGGCCGTGGCGGCTCCGCGCAGCCAAGGGCAGGCGGGGGAGTTTGATTTTTATGTGTTGTCGTTGTCGTGGTCGCCGACCTTTTGCCTGACGCACCCGGACAACGAGCAGTGTTCGGGCAAGGGGTACGGCTTTGTACTGCACGGTTTGTGGCCGCAATACGCACGGGGCGGATGGCCGGCCTCGTGCGACTCGCCGTCGTCGCTGAACCGCCAAGCCATGGACAAGGGCGCCACGTTGTTCCCCAGCCGTTCACTGATCAAGCATGAATGGGCCAAGCATGGCACGTGCTCCGGGCTTGAGCCGCTGGCCTATCTGGAAAAGGCCGACGCCGCGCTGGGGGCGGTGAATATTCCGCCACAGCTGCAGCCGCTCAACTCGCCGGCGTCATTGCCGGCCCAAGCGATCGAGGCGTTGTTTCGCGAAAGCAACCCACGCATGGGCAACCACGGGCTGGCGGTTATCTGTAAAGGCAAGGTGCTGTCGGAAGTGCGCGTGTGCCTGACCAAGGATCTGGCGTTCGCCGGCTGCCCACGCAGCGTCAAGACCCAGTGCCGTGACGGGGATATCCGCATTCCTTCACAGCGTTGAAGCAACAGCGCCTTGCTGTTCGGCGCCAGAGGGTGATTTTCTTCAATACCGCGCGTGCCTTGCCCTTTAACGTGACGTCATCTTGATCGTCACCACCTAAAGGGAATCGCAATGAGCTTGATCATTTCCATGGCCGCCTTCGCCTTGGCGACCTCCATTACGCCGGGCCCGGTCAATGTGGTCGCCTTGAGTTCCGGTGCGCGCTTCGGTTTCGCCGCCAGTCAGAAGCACGTATTTGGCGCCGCCGTGGGTTTTACTTTGTTGCTGGTGCTGATTGGCCTCGGGTTGCATGAAGTGCTGTTGCGCTGGCCCATCCTTACCCAATTGATTCAGTGGGGCGGTGTGGCCTTCCTGCTGTACATGGCCTGGAAACTGGCCGTGGACGATGGCCGGTTGGACGCTGAGGGTACGGCTACCGCACCGTCGATGCTGTACGGCGCGATCATGCAGTGGCTCAACCCGAAAGCCTGGTTGGCCTGTGTCGCGGGCATGGGCTTGTTTGTGGCCGATGGCGACGCCGCACAGGTCTGGCTGTTCGCGGCGCTCTATCTGGTGATCTGCTACCTGTCGGTGGCGTGCTGGGCCTATGCCGGCACGTTCTTGCGTCGTTACCTCGGCAACCCGCAGGGTGTGCGTCTGTTCAACCGTTCAATGGCCGCGTTGCTGGTGGCCAGTGTGGGTTATTTGCTGATGGCTTGAGCCGGTCGCGGTACTGGCCAGGCGTGGCGGCGAAGTGCTGTTTGAAGGCGCGCTGGAAATGCGCCTGGTCGGCAAAGCCCGCCGCCAGGGCCACATCGGCAATCAGCTTGCCCTGGCGCAGTTGGGCGCGGGCAAACTGGATGCGTTGGTTGATCAGGAAGGCATGGGGCGTCAGCCCGTAATACTGCTTGAAGGCGCGGATCAGGTACGAGGGCGACAGCTCGGCGGCCAGGCAGATGTCTTCCAGTTTCAAGGCTTGCGTGCAGTGCGTGCGAATGTAGTCGGCCGCCCGTTCCAGCTTGTGGTTGACCTCGCGTACCGGAGTGTCCGCAGGGTTGAGGCGCTGTTGGACTTCGGTGAAATAACTCACCAGCGCGCTTTGTTTTTGCAGATGTTCAGCCTGTGTGTCCACCAGTATCCGGTACAACTCCAGCAGGCCGCGATACAGCAGCGGATCGCGCACGTAGGGCGTGTTGAACGGCCGGTAACCCTGGTCGGTGCTGAAGCCCAGTTGGTACTGCAGGTCAGTCAGCCAGGGCGTATCGATGTACAGCATCTGATAGGACCACGGCTCATTGTCGATGGGGTTGCAGGCATGCACGTCGCCGGGGTTCATCAGGACCACCGTACCCGCGTCGATCTCGAACGTCTGTGTACCGTAGTGGTAATAGCTGCGTCCGGTGGTGATTGCCCCAATCGAAAAATGCTCGTGCGCATGCCGGCTGTAGGTCACCTTGCGCCCGTCCGCAATAGTGCGCGCCTCAATGAACGCCAACGCAGGGT
Source organism: Pseudomonas sp. Q1 (assembly GCF_009935975.1). Classification (NCBI taxonomy): domain Bacteria; kingdom Pseudomonadati; phylum Pseudomonadota; class Gammaproteobacteria; order Pseudomonadales; family Pseudomonadaceae; genus Pseudomonas; species Pseudomonas sp. Q1. Next base: position 158,432 of record NZ_QODI01000012.1, read on the forward strand.
CGCGCCAGAAAAACGGTGCTGTAGCGGCGGTCATGGCAGGCGCTCCCTGAAAGAATTGGAATGAGCAGGCAACAGGCTCATACAAAAGGTGGGCTTATTCAAGCCTTGTGCATCACACGATACGCTGCCACGCGGCGCTCTATTGGCCTGACTGATTAACGGGAGGTGGCACCAGGAACGCCGCCTCCAGCAATTGCCGGGTATACGCATGCTGCGGATCGGCAAAAATCGTCCCGGCCTCGCCTTGTTCCACCACCTGCCCATGCTTGACCACCATCAGTTGGTGGCTCAACGCCTTCACCACCGCCAAGTCATGGCTGATAAACAGGTAGGTCAGGTTGTACTTGGCCTGCAGGCTGCGCAACAACTCGACCACTTGGCGCTGCACCGTGCGGTCCAATGCCGAGGTGGGTTCGTCCAGCAGGATCAGGCGCGGCTTGAGCACCAGGGCGCGGGCGATGGCGATGCGTTGGCGCTGGCCGCCGGAGAACTCGTGGGGGTAGCGATGGCGGGATTCCGGGTCCAGGCCGACTTCCTTGAGTGCGGCAATAATCGCCGCCTCCTGTTCAGCCGGCGTGCCCATCTTGTGAATACGCAAGCCTTCGCCGACGATTTCGCTGACGCACATGCGCGGGCTCAGGCTGCCGAACGGGTCCTGGAACACCACCTGCATTTCCCGCCGCAGCGGGCGCACCTGTTGCTGGCTGAGCTTGTCCAACTGCTGGCCTTCAAAGCGAATGCCGCCCTGGCTGCCGATCAGCCGCAAGATCGCCAGGCCCAGGGTCGATTTGCCTGAGCCGCTCTCGCCGACAATGCCCAGGGTCTGCCCCTGGGGCAGGTTGAAATGGATACCATCCACCGCCTTGACGTAATCGACGGTGCGGCGCAAAAAGCCTTTCTTGATCGGGAACCAGACCTTGAGGTCATCGACTGCCAGCAACGGCGGCCCGACTTCATTGGCAACCGGCCCGCCGCTGGGCTCGGCGGCCAGCAGTTCCTGGGTGTAGGGGTGGCGGGGCGACTGGAACAGTGTCTCGCTGTCGGCTTGTTCAACGATGCAACCTTGCTGCATCACGCACACCCGGTGAGCGATGCGTCGCACCAGGTTCAAGTCGTGGCTGATCAGCAGCAGCGCCATGCCCAGGCGCGCTTGCAGCTCTTTGAGCAACTCGAGGATTTTCAACTGCACCGTCACGTCGAGGGCCGTGGTCGGTTCATCGGCGATCAACAGCTCCGGCTCGTTGGCCAACGCCATCGCGATCATCACCCGTTGGCGTTGGCCGCCGGACAACTCGTGGGGCAGGGCCTTGAGGCGCTTGTGCGGCTCGGGGATGCCCACCAGCTCAAGCAATTCCAGGGTACGCCGGGTGGCGACTTTGCCGGTCAGCCCCTTGTGCAGGCCAAGCACTTCGTTGATCTGCTTCTCGATGGAATGCAGCGGGTTCAACGAGGTCATCGGTTCCTGGAAGATCATCGCAATGCGGTTGCCACGAATATGCCGGATGGTTTTTTCCTTGAGCGTGAGCAAGTCTTGCCCGGCATAGGCAATGGTGCCCGACGGATGCCGCGCCAGCGGGTAGGGCAGCAGGCGCAGGATCGAGTGAGCGGTCACCGACTTGCCCGAGCCGCTTTCGCCGACCAGGGCCAGGGTTTCGCCACGCTTGATATCGAAACTGACGTTGTTCACCACGCGGTGATGGTGACTGCCCGTGACGAACTCGACGCTGAGGTCGCGGACTTCGATCAGATTGTCCTGGTTCATCTCATTTCCTCGGGTCGAAGGCATCGCGAGCGGACTCGCCGATAAACACCAGCAAACTGAGCATGATCGCCAGCACGGCAAAGGCACTCATACCCAGCCACGGCGCTTGCAGGTTGGATTTGCCCTGGGCCACCAGCTCGCCCAGGGACGGCGAACCGGCCGGCAAGCCGAAGCCGAGGAAGTCGAGGGCCGTGAGGGTGCCGATGGCGCCGGTGAGAATGAACGGCATGAAGGTCATGGTCGAGACCATGGCGTTGGGCAGGATATGGCGGAACATGATCGCGCCATTTTGCATACCCAGCGCCCGGGCTGCGCGGACGTATTCCAGGTTGCGCCCGCGCAGGAACTCGGCGCGCACCACGTCCACCAGGCTCATCCAGGAGAACAACAGCATGATCCCCAGCAGCCACCAGAAGTTGGGCTGCACGAAGCTGGCGAGGATGATCAGCAGGTACAATACCGGCAAGCCCGACCAGATTTCCAGGAAGCGCTGCCCGGCCAGGTCGACCCAGCCGCCGTAGAACCCCTGCAACGCGCCGGCGATAACGCCGATGATCGAGCTGAGGACGGTCAGGGTCAGGGCAAACAGCACCGACACCCGGAACCCGTAGATGACCCGGGCCAGGACATCACGGCCCTGGTCATCGGTGCCCAGCAGGTTGACGCTTGACGGCGGTGCGGGCGCCGGGACCTTCAGGTCGTAATTGATGCTCTGGTAGCTGAACGGGATCGGTGCCCATAAGGTCCACGCATCCTTGGCCTTGAGCAGCTCCTGGATGTACGGGCTCTTGTAGTTGGCCTCCAGCGGGAACTCGCCGCCAAAGGTCGTCTCGGGGTAGCGCTTGAGCGCTGGAAAGTACCAGTCGCCGTCGAAGTGCACCGCCAGCGGCTTGTCATTGGCGATCAGTTCCGCACCCAGGCTGAGCACGAACAGGATCAGGAACAGCCACAGCGACCACCAGCCGCGTTTGTTCGCCTTGAACCGCTCGAATCGGCGGCGATTGAGGGGGGACAGGTTCATCTCAATGCTCCCGGCTGGCGAAGTCGATGCGTGGATCGACCAGGGTGTAGGTGAGGTCGCCGATCAACTTCACGATCAGCCCCAGCAGGGTGAAGATGAACAGCGTACCGAACACCACCGGGTAGTCGCGGTTGATCGCCGCTTCAAAGCTCATCAGGCCCAGGCCGTCGAGGGAAAAGATCACTTCGACCAGCAACGAGCCGGTGAAGAAAATCCCGATGAAGGCCGACGGGAAACCGGCGATGACCAACAGCATCGCGTTACGGAATACATGGCCGTAGAGCACACGATGGTGGGTCAGGCCTTTGGCCTTGGCGGTGATCACGTACTGCTTGTTGATCTCGTCGAGGAAGCTGTTTTTGGTCAGCAGCGTCATGGTCGCGAAGTTGCCGATCACCAGTGCGGTAATCGGCAGTGCCAGGTGCCAGAAGTAATCGAGGATTTTGCCGCCCCAACTCAACTCATCGAAGTTGTTCGAGGTGAGGCCGCGCAACGGGAACCAGTCGAAGTAACTGCCGCCGGCAAACACCACGATCAGCAGGATGGCGAAGAGGAACGCCGGGATCGCATAGCCGACGATGATCGCCGAACTGGTCCACACGTCGAAGTGGCTGCCGTGTCGCGTGGCCTTGGCGATGCCCAGCGGGATCGATACCAGGTACATGATCAGCGTGCTCCACAACCCGAGGGAAATGGACACCGGCATCTTCTCCTTGATCAGGTCGATGACCTTGGCATCGCGGAAGAAACTGTCGCCGAAGTCCAGCCGGGCGTAGTTCTTGACCATGATCCACAAGCGTTCCGGCGCCGATTTGTCGAAGCCGTACATCTTCTCGATTTCCTTGATCAGCGCCGGGTCCAGCCCCTGGGCACCCCGGTAACTGGAGCCGGCCACCGAGACTTCGGCACCACCGCCGGCAATACGGCTGGTGGCGCCTTCAAAGCCTTCGAGCTTGGCGATCATCTGCTCAACCGGGCCGCCGGGGGCGGCCTGGATGATGATGAAGTTGATCAGCAGTATGCCGAACAGCGTGGGGATGATCAGCAGCAGGCGGCGAACAATATAGGCCAGCATTCAATTGCCTCCGCTCGCCGGATCGGCGCTTTGAGTCGTGTCCAGGGAAACCGCCGGCTTGACGTTGGGTTTGGCCCACCAGGTGATGGTGCCGACGTCGTAGCGTGGCGGTACCTTGGGGTGGCCCAGGTGGTCCCAGTAGGCGACGCGGAACGTCTTGATGTGCCAGTTGGGGATGACGTAGTAGCCGAACTGCAGCACGCGGTCCAACGCCTTGGCATGAGCGACCAGGCTTTTGCGCGAGTCGGCGTTGATCAACTCTTCGACCAATTGGTCGACCGCCGGGTCCTTGAGGCCCATGTAGTTGCGGCTGCCGGGTTTGTCGGCGCTGGGGGAACTCCAGAACTCACGCTGCTCGTTGCCGGGCGATGTGGATTGGGGGAAGCTGCCCACCAGCATGTCGAAGTCGCGCGAGCGCAGGCGGTTGATGTACTGCGACACGTCGACCCGGCGAATCACCAGGTCGATGCCCAAATCGGCGAGGTTGCGCTTGAAGGGCAGCAGGATCCGTTCGAATTCGGTCTGGGCCAGCAGGAACTCGATGGTCACCGGTTTGCCGGTGGTGTCGACCATTTTGTCGTTGACGATCTTCCAGCCGGCCTGCTGCAGCAACTGGTAAGCCTCGCGTTGCTGGGCGCGAATCATGCCGCTGCCGTCGGTCTTGGCCGGTTCGAAGGCTTGGGTGAAGACCTCGGCCGGGATCTTGTCGCGCAGCGGTTCGAGAATTGCCAACTCTTCCGGGCCGGGTAGGCCGGTGGCGGCCATTTCCGAGTTTTCAAAGTAGCTGCGGCTGCGGGTATAGGCGCCGTTGAACAGTTGCTTATTGCTCCATTCAAAGTCCAGCAACAGGCTGATCGCCTTGCGCACACGTACATCCTGGAACATGGGCTTGCGGGTATTGAACACAAAACCCTGCATGCCGGTGGGGTTGCCGTTGGGGATCTCTTCCTTGATCAATCGGCCTTGAGCGACCGCCGGAATGTTGTAGGCGTTGGCCCAGTTCTTGGCGCTGATCTCCAGCCAGTAATCGAACTGCCCGGCCTTCAGCGCTTCCAGGGCGACGGTGTTATCGCGGTAATAGTCGGTGATGCGGCTGTCGAAGTTGTAGAAACCCTGGGTGACCGGCAGGTCCTTGGCCCAGTAGTCCTTGACCCGCTCATAGCGAATCATGCGTCCGGCCTTGACCTCGGCGACCTTGTACGGCCCGCTGCCCAGAGGGATTTCCAGGTTGCCCTTGGAAAAGTCGCGGGTCGCCCACCAATGCTTGGGCAGTACCGGCAATTGCCCGAGGATCAGCGGTAACTCGCGATTGTTGGTGCGCTTGAACTTGAACAGCACGCGCAACGGGTCTTCAGCCACCACTTCATCAACGTCGGCGTAGTAGGTGCGGTATATCGGTGAACCGTCCTTGAGCAGTGTCTGGAAGGTGAACACCACATCGTCGGCGCGGATCGGCTGCCCATCATGAAAGCGCGCTTCGGGGCGCAGGTAGAAGCGTACCCAACTGTTATCCGGGGCCTTTTCGATCTTGCCGGCGACCAGGCCGTATTCGGTGACGGGTTCGTCCAGGCTTTGCATGGCCAGGGTGTCATAGACCAGGCCGATGTTATCGGCGGGCACACCTTTGCTGATGTAGGGGTTGAGGCTGTCGAAGCCGCCCATGGCCGACTCGCGGAAAGTACCGCCCTTGGGCGCATTGGGGTTTACGTAGTCGAAGTGCTTGAAGTCGGCGGGGTACTTCGGCGGCTCGTTGTAGAGCGTCAACGCATGTTGCGGCGCGGCTTGGGCCGCGGTACACAGCAAGAGGCTGCCAAGCAGTGCCGTACGCAAAGACATCATTGGGCTTTCTCCGAAGCTTTGAGCCACCACGCGCTCAGGCCCAGGCTGTAGGGCGGCGTGGTGACAAAGGCGAACCGGTTGCGGTAGGCCAGTCGATGATAGTTGAGGTACCAGTTGGGAATGCTGTAGTGCTGCCACAGCAGCACCCGGTCCAGCGCCCGGCCGGCGGCCAGTTGCTCCTCGCGGGTTTGCGCGGCGAGCAGTTGTTCCAGCAAGTGATCGACCACGGGGTTGGCGATGCCTGCATAGTTCTTGCTGCCCTTGATCGCGGCCTGGCTGGAGTGGAAGTACTGCCACTGCTCAAGACCCGGGCTCAAGGTCTGGTTGAGGGTCATCAGGATCATGTCGAAGTCGAACTGATCCAGGCGTTGCTTGTATTGCGCCCGGTCAACGGTGCGCAGGCGGGCGTCGACGCCGATGCTGATCAGGTTCTCGACATAGGGCTGCAGGATGCGCTCCAGGTTCGGGTTGACCAGCAGGATCTCCAGGCGCAGCGGCTGCCCCTGGCTGTCGAGCAAGCGTTGCCCCGACAGCTTCCACCCGGCGTCTGCGAGTAATGCCAAGGCACGACGCATGGTGTCGCGGGGGATGCCACGCCCATCGGTCTGCGGCAGGCTGAACGGCTGGGTGAACAGTGGCGCCGGCAACTGCTCGCGGTAGGGGGAGAGCATCAGCCATTCATGCCCCACCGGCACGCCGGTCGCCGAAAACTCGCTGTTGGGGTAGTAACTGACGCTGCGTTTGTAAGCACTGCTGAACAGCGAGCGGTTGGTCCATTCAAAGTCGAACATCAGCCCCAGGGCTTCGCGCACTTTGGCTTGGCCGAAGGTCGGCCGCCTTGTGTTCATGAACAACCCCTGGCTTTGGGTCGGGATCTGGTGGGCGATCTGCGCCTTGATCACGTCGCCTCGGTTGACCGCCGGAAAGTTGTAGCCCGTGGCCCAGTTCTTGGCCTGGTGCTCGATATAGATGTCGAACTCGCCGGCCTTGAAGGCTTCGAACGCGACGTCACTGTCACGGTAGAACTCCACTTCGACCTTGTCGTAGTTGTAGAAACCCTGGTTGACTGGCAGGTCCTTGCCCCAGTAGTCCTTGACCCGCTCGAACACCAGTTGCCGCCCCGGCGTGACCTTGGTGATGCGGTACGGCCCGCTGCCCAGTGGCGGCTCGAAGGTGGTGGCCTTGAAGTCGCGGTTTTTCCAGTAGTGCTGGGGCAGCACGGGCAACTCGCCCAGGCGCAGGATCAGCAGCGGGTTGCCGGCGCGCTTGAAGACAAAGCGGATACGATGACGATTGAGAATGTCGACCCGCGCCACTTCCTGCAGGTTGGTGCGGTATTGCGGGTGGCCTTCGGTCAGCAGCGTACGGTAGGAAAACGCCACGTCATACGCTGTGATCGGCTTGCCATCGTGAAAGCGGGCTTCGGGGCGCAGATTGAACACCACCCAACTGCGGTCCTCGCTGTACTCCACCGATTGCGCGATCAGGCCGTAGCTGGACGTGGGCTCATCCCCGGACGGCGCGTACTGGCCGGTGCCGACCATCAGCGGCTCGTTCAGCTCGTTGACGCCGTATTGCAGGAAATTGGGAGTGGAAACCGGGCTGGTGCCCTTGAAGGTGTAGGGGTTGAGCGTGTCGAACGTGCCAAATGCCATCACCCGCAACGTACCGCCTTTGGGCGCTGCAGGGTTTACCCAATCGAAGTGGGTGAATTTGGCCGGGTACTTGAGCGTGCCGAACTGCGCGTAACCGTGGCTCTCGGTAATCGTCGCGTTCGCAGCAAAGCTCAAGGCCAGACTTATTAGTAGAAGGAGGGGACGCTTCAAGGCAGAGATCCGATCCAGGCGGCTTGGGCTTTATGATCGGTACAGTAACAGCTTGTTCCGGTTGGAAAAAGCTGGTTTATGTAGTGAGCGGGCTTGCCCCGCGCTGGGTGGCGCAGCCGCCCTAAACCAGGCCCCTCGGTCTTCCTGACACACCACGGCGTCCATGTTGGGGACACCTCATCTGTAGTGAGCGGGCTTGCCCCACGCTGGGTGGCGAAGCCGCCCTAAACCAGGCCCCTCGGTCTTTCTGACACACCACGGCGTCTTTGTTAGGGCGGCTGCGCCGCCCAGCGCGGGGCAAGCCCGCTCACTACAGAAACGGCTATCGTGGGCCGGAAACGACGAGCATCTGCCCTGGCTTCAATGCCTGGCCCGTGCGCGGGTTCCAACGCTTGAGGTGTTGCATCTCAACGTTGAAGCGCTTGGCAACTATGTACAACGAGTCGCCTTTCTTGACCTTGTATTGCACCGGCTTCTTGCTGCTGGCCACGACTTTGCGCGTGTCCTGCATCACCAGGGTCTGGCCGACCTTGAGTGCCTGGCCGTTGAGCTTGTTCCAGCGTTGCAGGTCATGCACGTCGACCTTGTTCGCCTTGGCGATCAGGGTGAGGTTGTCGCCAGTGCGCACCTTGTAGCTGCGGGTACGTCCGGCAACGGCTTTTGTCTCGACTTCGTCGAACACGGCCTTTTTCGGGCGCATGGCCAGCAATTCCTCCGGACGCATCGTCGAAAGGGTGCTGGTCAGCAGATGCGCCTTGGAACTGGGCACCAGCAGATGCTGGGGGCCGTCCAGGGTGGTGCGTTGTTTCAGGGCCGGATTGAGCTGGAACAGCTCGTCTTCGTCGATTTCAGCCAGTGCCGCGACCCGTGACAGGTCCATGCTCTGTTTGACTTCAACCACTTCGAAGTACGGCTGGTTGGCGATCGGGCTTAGGTTGACACCGTATGCCTCCGGCGCCAGCACCACTTGGGACAGCGCCAGGAACTTGGGCACATAGTCCTTGGTTTCCTGGGGCAGGGGCAGGTTCCAGTAGTCGGTGGGCAGGCCGAGTTTCTCGTTACGCTCGATGGCCCGGCTGACCGTGCCTTCGCCGGCGTTATAGGCCGCCAGGGCCAGCAACCAGTCGCCATTGAACATGTCATGCAGGCGCGTCAGGTAATCCAGTGCGGCGGTCGTGGACGCGGTGATGTCACGGCGGCCGTCGTAGGCGCGGGTCTGGCGCAGGTTGAAGTAGCGCCCGGTGGAGGGGATGAACTGCCACAAACCGACCGCATCGCTACGCGAATAGGCCATTGGGTTGTAGGCACTTTCAATCACCGGCAGCAGCGCCAGCTCCAGGGGCATGTTGCGTTCTTCAAGGCGCTCTACGATGTAGTGAATGTAGAGGCTGCCGCGTTCTCCGGCGTTTTCCAGAAAGGACGGGTTGCTGGCGAACCACAAGCGCTGTTGCTCGATGCGCGGGTTGACGCCCAGGCCTTCCTGCAATTGAAAGCCCCGTCGCATGCGTTCCCAGACATCCTGGGGCACTTCGGGGCTGGGCTTCTCTGAGAGCCAGATAGGTTTTTGCTTGATCTTGGCGGCAAGATTGGGTTTGGGTTGCACGGTGGATTGTGCAGCGAAATTTGTCGATTGGCAGCCCGCCAGAGTCGCGGACACAGCCACCGCCACGGCTTGAGCCAGGCGGGTCAATGCGTCTGAAGAAATGGATTTACGAATAGATGACGACATTGGCTGGAAGTAAGTTCCGGGCAAAAATGTCGGGCGATTCTAGAAAGCGCTTCGGTTCCGGTCAACCATTCAGAAATTGCGTATCAGATTGCTTCCCGTTAGAACTTATCTTTCCACGCCCTCAAGCTAGCAAACACCTCGGCCCCAGAGCGGTTGTCGCGACCGTTCCGTTCGTCCGCTTTTTGTTTAACGGATGTTTCAGCGGTGCGCAGAAAAGGGTTGGTGCGTTTTTCCAGGGCCAGGTTCGACGGCAGTGTCATCTCGCCACGGGCTCGCAACTGGTTGACGTCAGCCACCCGTTCGGCAATATCGGCGTTATCCGGCTCCACGGCCTGGGCGAATTTAAGGTTGCTTTGCGTGTACTCGTGAGTGCAGTACACCAACGTGTCGGCGGGCAGGGCGGCGAGGCGTTGCAGCGAGGCGTGCATTTGCTCTGGAGTGCCTTCGAACAGGCGCCCACAGCCGGCGGCGAACAGCGTGTCGCCACAGAACAGCACGCCCTGGTGGTAATAGGCTATGTGGCCCAGGGTGTGGCCGGGCACCGTATAGACGTCGAAGTCCCAGCCTAGCACCGTGACACGGTCGTTATCCTGCAGGGCAATGTCGCGTGCCGGGATCTTCTCACTGGCCGGGCCGTAGACCTTGGCGTCGGTAGCACTTTTCAAGGGCTCCACACCGCCGACATGATCATGGTGGTGGTGGGTGATCAGGATATCGCTGAGCTGCCAGCCGGGGTTGGCCTGGAGCCAGGCAAGTACCGGCCCGGCATCACCAGGGTCGACGACGGCGCAGCGCTGGGTGCTTGGGTCTTGTAACAACCAGATGTAGTTGTCGGTGAAGGCGGGTAGCGCACTGATCTGTATCATTCTTCGATTCGCCAAGCTGAACACATTGGTGCATCTTAGAACGTCTAGGCGAGTTGGAGAATGCAATGACTGATAAAGCGTTCGCCCAGGCCGATCCTGAGTGGCTGGCCCTGATCAGCGCGGCCCGCGAGTGGCTGTCCGGGCCGATAGGGCAATTTCTGCTGGACGAAGAACGGCGCATGCTCGAAGACGAGCTGGGGCGCTTCTTCGGCGGTTACCTGGTGCATTACGGCCCCTCGGCGCAGACGCCGCCGTCGGCCCCACAGGTGCAGCGCAATGTGCGCCTGGGTGCGCCGTTGCCCGGTGTGGAAATCGTCTGCGAGGAACAGGCCTGGCCACTGAGCGAGCACGCCGCCGATGTGGTGGTGTTGCAACATGGCCTGGATTTTTGCCTGTCTCCCCACGGTTTGCTCCGTGAGGCCGCCAGCAGCGTACGCCCCGGTGGCCATCTGCTTATTATCGGCATCAACCCCTGGAGCAGTTGGGGAATGCGCCATCTGTTCGCCCATGACGGCCTGCGCCAGGCGCGCTGCATCGCGCCGTCGCGGGTGGGAGACTGGCTGAACCTGCTGGGCTTCGCGCTGGAGAAACGCCGCTTCGGGTGCTATCGTCCGCCGCTTGCGTCGACCAAGTGGCAGGCACGCCTGGCCGGCTGGGAGCGCCGGGCCGGGGCCTGGCAGCTGTCGGGTGGTGGCTTCTATTTGTTGGTGGCGCGCAAGATTGTGGTCGGGCTTCGGCCGGTGCGCCAGGTGCTACGCCAGCCCGTGGGCAAGCTGGTGCCGATGCCGATGGCCAAGGTCAACCGCAAGCAGAGTGAACCGTAAAACCCTTTTTTTGATTTCAGGCCGAGTGACCGATGACCGATAGCGTAGAACTCTTCACCGACGGCGCCTGCAAGGGCAACCCTGGCCCGGGCGGCTGGGGTGCCCTGCTGGTGTGCAAGGGCGTGGAGAAGGAACTGTGGGGCGGCGAAGCCAACACCACCAACAATCGCATGGAGCTGATGGGCGCCATTCGTGGCCTGGAAGAGCTCAAGCGACGCTGCAACGTGCTGCTGGTGACTGACTCGCAGTACGTGATGAAGGGCATCAATGAGTGGATGGTCAACTGGAAAAAACGGGGTTGGAAGACCGCCGCCAAGGAACCGGTCAAGAATGCCGATCTGTGGCAATTGCTCGATGAACAATGCAATCGCCACGACATTACCTGGAAATGGGTACGCGGGCATATCGGCCATCCCGGTAACGAGCGGGCAGACCAGTTGGCTAATCGTGGCGTGGACGAAGTGCGGGGTTACAAGCAGAGCTGATGTTCAGAGTGCGACGATGGCCTGTGCCAGTTGCATGTCGGTAAAGGTTTGCCCTGGCAGGCGTTCGCGAATGTGTACCAGCGCCGCCTCCAGGCGCACACCACGGATCTGGCCATCCGTGGCAACAAAAGATTCGGCGTCGTCCCGTGCCGCTTGAACGATCTTGTCATCCTTGAATGACGAACTGGTGCCCCGAGTGGCACTCATGGACAGGCTCACCAGCGCGTCGGTGGTCATGACGAAGCTGGTGGCGTGTGCCGTGCAGGTGCTGCCCAACAGCAACAGGGTGCACAGCAGTTTTGGCGGGTTCATGGTGGTTGTGGGTTCTGCATCAACTAGGGCGTGCAGGCTAACAAGGGCGCCTTGGGCAAAACTGCTGCAGCTTTGCTAAGGATTGTAAAAAACTGTCGAGCCTTGAGCGCCTTGGCCCGGTCTTGGGCTGCCCGGGCCATGGCGTGCTAAGATTGCGCGCCTTGAAATACACCACACCGCTGAGAGTTGAACCCTGATGGCCATCCGATCCGTAGTACTCGATACCGAAACCACCGGCATGCCGGTGACCGATGGTCACCGGATCATCGAGATCGGCTGCGTCGAGTTGATGGGCCGTCGCCTCACCGGCCGTCATTTCCATGTCTACCTGCAACCGGATCGGGACAGTGACGAGGGCGCTATCGCCGTTCACGGCATCACCGATGAATTCCTCAAAGGCAAACCGCGCTTTGCCGAAGTGGCCGATGAGTTCTTCGAGTTCATCAACGGCGCCCAACTGATCATCCATAACGCGGCGTTCGACGTCGGCTTCATCAACAACGAATTCGCCCTGATGGGGCAGATGGACCGGGCGGATATTTCCCAGCACTGCTCGATCCTCGACACCCTGATGATGGCGCGTGAACGCCACCCGGGCCAGCGCAACAGCCTGGATGCATTGTGCAAACGCTACGGTGTCGACAACTCCGGCCGTGAATTGCATGGCGCCTTGCTCGACTCCGAGATTCTCGCCGACGTCTACCTGACCATGACCGGTGGCCAGACCAGCCTGTCCCTGGCTGGTAATGCATCCGACGGCAGCGGCTCGGCGGAAGGCTCGGGCAATCGCTCATCGGAAATTCGCCGGCTGCCGGCTGATCGTAAAGCGACCGCCATTATCCGTGCCAGCGAGCAGGACCTGGCCGAGCATGCGGCGCGATTGGAAGCGATTGCCAAGGCGGCGGGTGCACCGGCGTTGTGGTCGCAGCTGGCGGAGCAATAATCTTCATTCGCCACATTCTCTTCCAGCTTCTACCCTGAGTGCATAGCCCTCAGGACCACAAGCCGTCATGTACAAAGACTTGAAGTTTCCCGTTCTGATCGTGCATCGCGACATCAAGGCCGACACCGTTGCCGGTGACCGGGTTCGAGGCATCGCCAGGGAATTGGAACAAGAGGGCTTCAGTATCTTTTCTGCCGTGGACTATGCCGAGGGGCGGCTGGTGGCATCGACCCATCACGGCTTGGCCTGCATGCTGATTGCCGCTGAAGGTGCCGGGGAAAATACCCATCTGCTGCAAAACATGGTCGAACTGATTCGCCTGGCACGGGTGAGGGCGCCCAACCTGCCGATCTTCGCGCTGGGCGAGCAAGTCACTCTGGAAAACGCCCCGGCGGACGCCATGAGTGAGCTCAATCAACTGCGCGGCATTCTTTATCTGTTCGAAGACACGGTGCCATTTCTCGCCCGGCAGGTGGCTCGCGCTGCGCGGACCTACCTGGACGGCTTGTTGCCACCATTCTTCAAGGCCCTGGTCCAGCACACCGCCGATTCCAATTACTCTTGGCACACCCCCGGCCACGGGGGCGGCGTGGCCTATCGCAAAAGCCCGGTGGGGCAGGCGTTCCATCAGTTTTTCGGTGAGAACACGCTGCGTTCGGATTTGTCCGTTTCAGTACCGGAACTCGGTTCGCTGCTGGATCACACCGGGCCGCTGGCCGAAGCTGAAGCCCGCGCCGCACGCAACTTTGGCGCTGACCACACCTTCTTCGTCATCAATGGCACGTCCACCGCCAACAAGATCGTGTGGCACTCCATGGTCGGCCGTAACGACCTGGTGCTGGTGGATCGCAACTGCCACAAGTCGGTACTGCACTCGATCATCATGACTGGGGCGATCCCGCTTTACCTGTGCCCGGAGCGCAACGAGCTGGGCATCATCGGCCCGATTCCCCTGAGCGAATTCAGCCCCGAGGCCATCCGTGCCAAGATCGACGCCAGCCCCCTGACCCGTGGCCGGCCGGCGAAGGTGAAGATGGCGGTGGTGACCAATTCGACCTACGACGGCTTGTGCTACAACGCCGAGCTGATCAAGCAGCAATTGGGCAGCAGTGTCGAGGTGCTGCACTTCGATGAGGCCTGGTACGCTTACGCGGCCTTTCACGAGTTTTTTGCCGGGCGCTACGGCATGGGCACTTCACGCACACCGGACAGCCCCCTGGTGTTCACCACCCACTCGACGCACAAGTTGCTGGCCGCCTTCAGCCAGGCGTCGATGATCCATGTTCAGGATGGTGGCGCCCGCCAACTGGATCGTGACCGCTTCAACGAAGCCTTCATGATGCATATCTCCACTTCGCCGCAATACAGCATCATCGCCTCGCTGGACGTCGCCTCGGCAATGATGGAAGGGCCGGCCGGGCGCTCGCTGTTGCAGGAAATGTTCGACGAAGCCCTGAGCTTTCGTCGTGCGTTGGCCAACCTGCGCCAGCATCTGGCCGCTGACGATTGGTGGTTCTCGATCTGGCAACCGCCGTCGGTGGCGGGCATCGACCGGGTTGTCACGACGGACTGGCTGTTGCATCCCGGCGACGACTGGCATGGTTTTGGCGACGTGGCCGAGGATTATGTGCTGCTGGACCCGATCAAAGTGACGCTGGTGATGCCCGGCCTCAACGCCGGAGGAGCCTTGAGCGACCGGGGTATCCCGGCGGCGGTGGTCAGCAAGTTCCTCTGGGAACGCGGGCTGGTGGTGGAGAAGACCGGCCTGTATTCATTCCTCGTGTTGTTCTCCATGGGCATTACCAAAGGTAAATGGAGTACCTTGCTCACCGAATTGTTGGAGTTCAAGCGTAGCTACGATGCCAATGTCAGCCTGGCCAGCTGTTTGCCATCGGTGTATGCCCAGGGTCCGTCGCGCTATCAGGGTCTGGGGCTGCGTGACCTCTGTGATCAATTGCACAGTTGTTACCGCAGCAATGCCACCGCCAGGCACCTCAAGCGCATGTACACGGTGTTGCCGGAAATCGCCATGAAACCGGCCGACGCCTACGACCAACTGGTGAGAGGTGAGGTGGAGGCCGTGTCCATCGATGCCTTGCCTGGGCGCATCGCAGCGGTGATGCTGGTGCCTTATCCGCCGGGCATTCCGTTGATCATGCCCGGCGAGCGTTTTACCGAGGCAACGCGGTCGATCATTGATTACCTGGCATTCGCCCGCACGTTCGACAGCGGCTTCCCCGGGTTTGTCGCCGATGTTCATGGGCTGCAGCACGAAGATGACGGTCATGGTCGTCGTTACACCGTCGATTGCATCAAGGATTAAGGATGGTTATGCACGCAGTGATGAACGTGAAGTATCCGGGGCTCAGTGTCCGCGTGGCCGACGAGGGCTTCGATGCCTATGTGTGGGGCAATGACTTCAGCTTTGAGGTCAGCGGCTACGGCCAGCCGCAGATGGGCAAGCGGGTTGACGAATGGCCTGTGGAGCGGATCCTGCCGTACCGCAAGTGCTATGGCATAGACCCGGAAGAGTTCGCCAGTTTCCGTAACGCCGCCGACAGCGCAGTCTTCATGGCTTACCTCGATGATCGGGCGGTAGGGCATATTGTGGTGAGCACCAACTGGAATGGCTTTGCCCATGTTGATGAGTTGGCGGTGGTCCTGTCTGCGCGTCGCCATGGTGTGGCCAAGGCGCTGCTGGATGTGGCGCAGTTCTGGAGCCGCAAGAAAAACCTGCCGGGCATGATGCTGGAAACCCAGAACAACAACCTCGGGGCCTGCCGCTTGTATGAGCGATGTGGCTATGTGATGGGGGGCGTCGACCACCTGCGCTATCGGGGCATTGATCCGCAAACCCGCGAAGTGGCGATCTTCTGGTACCGCTTGTTCAAGACGGAAACCGCAGCGTCCTAGCCTGCCAACAGGCCTTCTGCCTTCTGCGTGACAATCTCCAGCAACGCATTCAGGGCAGGGGCAGTCACGCTGTCCTTCAGGGTCAGCGCATACAGGCTGACCTGGATCGGCGGTGACAGCGGGCACGCGTCCAACCCTGCTTCCCGTGCGCCGAATGCGGTAAACGGGTCGACAATCGCCAAGCCTTCCCCGGCCTCCACCATGCTGCGCATCATCTGGTAGGTCTGTACGCGCGTCTGCACCACCGGCAACGGGCGCAGGGCTCGCAGCTTGGCGTCCAGCAGGCGGCTGAGCGGGTCCTGGCCTTCGAGACCGATCATCGACTGCCCCGCCAGGTCCTGCAGGGCAATGTACTTCTGCCTGGGTTTGAGCCAGCCATGGGGAGCGAGCAGTTGCAATTTGCCTTGGGCCAATACGGTGCTTTGAATTTGTGGATGTTCCGGGTCATGCAGGCTCAGGCCCACATCGGCCTCGTGCAACAACAGGCTCCTGACAATTTCCCGGGTCGGCAGGCTCGACAGGTTGCACGGCGTGTCCTGGAAGCGTCGACGTAGCATGGCGATGCTTTGCGGCAGCAACTGGTTGGCCAGGGGCGGGGTGCACAGGGCGCGCAGGGTCGGCGCGTGATGGTGTTTCAACCGGCTGGCCAGGCGTTGCACCGGCTCCAGGGCCTCGTAGAGGTGGGCGATTTCGGCCTGCAGTTCCAGGGTCTCGCGCGTGGCTTGCAAGCGCCCACGCACACTGGCAAACAGCATGAAGCCTAATTGCTGCTCGGCGTCTTTGAGCACGGCGTCTACATCGCCCACGGGGAGTTGCAACCATTCGGCGGCAGTGCCGAGGTGTCCGGTTTGCAAGATGGCCTGAATCACTTCGATATGACGTAAACGCATCGCCGGAGTCTAGGGTGCGCGCGACGGTGTTTCAATGGCTGGGGCAAAAGAGCGCATGTTGCGGGGGCATATCGGGTAATCGTGCGTGCAACTGCAACGAGCAGGCCCTATAAAGAGCGTATTGATTTTATCCGGGAGGCGTACCCATGCGCGGACTGACCGCAGTGGCTGGAGCGTTGCACACCCAACGCGGTTATACGCGTTGGGCGGCATTAACGGTGGTGCTGGTCATAGGCCTGTTGGCCGTGGCCTTGGGGCCGCGGTTGTTTGGTGATGTGACCCTGGTCGAGATCGCCAGCGCCAAAGCCCAGGTGAGCCAGCTCGGTGAGGCCGTCGAACGCTTTCATCAAGATACCGGTCGCTATCCTGGCGATGAGGAGGGGCTTGAAGCGCTCATCGGGCAGCCCGCCGGAGAGGCCAACTGGAAGGGCCCTTATGTCGACGAGGCGTTGCTGACGGATCCTTGGGGTATTGCCTACCAGTATCACTATCCGTCGAGCCAGCCCAATACTCCCTTCGATCTGTTCTCCTTCGGCAAGGACCGCACGCTGGGCGGCGTCGGGGATAACAAGGATATTACCTACGGCGACCTCTGATACATCTGGCATAACCTGGCGACCTGATTAGAATGGTGCATCTGATCATCAACGACCAATGCCGATGACTCGGCACTTAAAACAACAACAGGTCTGGTCTCAAATGCCTCTACCCACGAACATCTTCGGGGTAACGGCCAAGCAACTCCTGGTACTGGCAACCCTGGGGTGTGCGGCTGCTTATCTCTTGAACAATCAAGAAGAACATTCACCTGAAACCCTGGCGCTCGAAGCGTTTATCCGTTCCCAGGAACAGGTGAGCGAGCGCGTCGGCGCCGTGCTGGAAATGGCGTTGGTCAGGCAGGTTGTGGCTTACCCCACCAACACTACATCGGGGTACAAGCGTTCGATGTTTGTCGTCGAGGGCGAGAGAGGGCAGTTGATGGTGACGCTCAAGCAAATGGACGGCGAGCCAGGGGTCGAGGTGACTGAGATGCGTAGCCGGTGATCCGCCAGCCCAGTCAGTGGCAGCCAGGGCCAGGACTGAGCAGGTCGACCAGGCGAGATCTTATGAGGCGAGGGTGGTTTGCGATTCGCGCACGATGATCGTGCCTGACTGGATCAATTTGAATTCATCACCTTCCAGTTTTTCTACGCGGTCGCCAATGGCCAACTTGTAGGTGGTGGTAGGCGTCGAGCCAGCCTGGCTGTCCTGCGCCGGGTTGGATTCCTGGAACTCATGCACCGAATACACACGTCCTTCCGCGTCTCTGGCATGGAACTGTCCGACAAGTACTGCAGCCATCTGTTTAGAACCTCTGGAGATAAACACTCGATTTCGGTTCTGTAGACCGTCATGGAGCGGGGTAGTTTACCTATAAGAAAAAAATACTATTCGTTGAGGTTTTCAGACACTTCCTACGCGCTTCTTGCACATTGCGCGCTGCGGAAAACCTCTCGAGGATTATCACAACCTGCTGGTGATCACGCCGCGAAGGCTCTATAACTACACACTCCTTAGTCAGACGTCGGGAAAAATCAATGAGCAAGGTCTACACGGTTGCCGTCCTGGTGGGCAGCTTGAGAAAAGCCTCGATCAACCGCAAGGTCGCCCTGGCATTGGCTGAACTGGCCCCTGCCAACCTCAAGTTGAACATTGTCGAAATTGGCGATTTGCCGCTCTATAACGAGGATATCGACGGTGCTACACCGCCGGCAGCCTACAGTACTTTCCGTCAGCAGGTCAGTTCATCCGACGCGGTGTTGTTCGTGACCCCGGAATACAACCGTTCCGTGCCCGCGCCGTTGAAGAATGCCATCGACGTCGGTTCCCGCCCTTACGGGCAAAGCGCTTGGAGTGGCAAGCCCGGGGCGATCATCAGCGTTTCGCCGGGTGCCATTGGTGGGTTTGGCGCCAACCATCATCTGCGCCAGTCCCTGGTGTTCCTCGACGTGCCCTGCATGCAGCAGCCGGAAGCCTACCTGGGTGGCGCGGGCAGCGTGTTTGACGAGGCGGGCAAACTCTCGGACAAGACCCGGCCGTTTCTGCAGGCGTTTATCGATGCCTTCGGCAAGTGGGTTGCCAAACAGAACGGCTGATGCCCTCGAACCCGGCCGACAAGGCCGGGTTTTCTAATGAGGGTTCAGGCCAGTTGATCGGCCAGCAGCAGCGCCAGTGCGGTACTTTTCAGGCGCGATGCCCGATCGACTTCCGGCCCCAGGATCGTCTTCTCCACATACAGTGAATGCACGTTCGTCACTCCAATAAAGCCGAGCCAGGCGTCCATGTACGGGCGCTGGAAATCCATGGCCTGGGCGTCCGGTGCGGAAAAATCCATGCCGCGCGCATACACATTGACGGCGGTCTTGTCCTGCAGTAAGCCCCGCAGGCCGTGCTCGGGGCTGAACTCGAACAGCACGTCCTTCTGTGACACCACGTCGATAAAGTGCTTGAGCTTGTAGGGCACGGCGAAATTCCACAGGGGCACCGAAAACACCAGCACGTCAGCCTGATGCAGATAGGCGGCCAGGGATTTCAGCGCAGCCCAGGCGCCGGCCTGTTCCTCGGTCAAGGGCGTGCCGCTGAGACCGGCGTACTTGGCGTCCATGATCGCGCCATTGAATTCCGGAAGCTCCAGGGCCCATAGATCCAGTGTGATCACCTCTGTATCCGGAGCATTGTGCTGATAGCGGGCGATAAATTGGCGGGCGACATCCAGGGACGCGGAGCGCTGTTTACGTGGGGAGCATTCGATGTGCAGGAGCGTGGTCATGATGGGCCTCGGGGCAGTTGACCCAGGCATTGCAACATAGTGATGATTGAAATATAAATCGTGTTTTCAGTGCTCATTAATCATTAATTAAAATATGTTCGACATCCTGCTACTCAAAACCTTCGTCGCTGTGGTGGATGAAGGTGGCTTCAGTCGCGCCGCGGCCCGCTTGCATCTCACGCAGTCGGCGGTGAGTGGTCATCTGCGGCGCCTGGAAGAGCAGGTCGGCAAGTCTCTGCTGATCCGCACCACGCGCGCCCAGCAACTGACGCCGGACGGCGCGCGACTGATCGCTTATGCACGGGGCATTTTGGCGCTGAACCGGGATGCCTGGGCCGAGCTGACGCGCTCGGCCTGGGAAGGCAACCTGCGCCTGGGTGTTTCCGAGGAGTTTGCCGAAGCACGACTGCTGCGCGAATTGCAGGCCGCCGCCGAGTACCCGGGCATGCAGATCAGCGTGCAAGTGGGCATTCCCGGTACGTTATTGGCCCTGATGAAGCAGGGCGAGCTGGACGTGGTGATAGGATCGTTGTGCGAGTCCGGCGAGCCAGGCCTGGCCTTGTGGCAGGAGCCGCTGGTATGGGCCTGGTGCGCGCAGCCGCGTGCGGTGTTGCCGACGCCCCTGCCACTGGCGCTGTTTCCCGAGCCCTGCCCGTATCGAGAGGCGGCCCTGACCCGCCTGGCCCAGGCCAACATCACGCAGCGCACCGCGGTCCTGTGTACCAGCTATGCCGGGTTGCACGCCGCAGCGCTGGCCGGTTTTGCTATCGCGCCCATGGTTCGCAGCCAGGTCGGCGCGGGCTTGACGGTACTCGGTGCCGAGCACGGTTTACCCGTGCTGCCCGATGCGCAGTTTCGCCTGTTCAGTGCGCCGGATGCGGACCCACGCCTGGTTGAGGTGATCACCCAGGTGGTGGTCCGCTATGGCGCCGCTCCACGCAACTGAAGGTCAGCGCAACCAGTTGGTGCGCGCCAGCTCAATCACTTCATCGCCACGCCCGCTCATGACCGCCTTGAGCATGTACAGGCTGAAGCCCTTAGCCTGTTCCAGCTTGATACTCGGAGGCATCACCAGCTCCTGGGTAGCGGTGACAACATCTACCAGCACCGGGCCGTCATGGGCCAGGGCGCGGCGGAGTGCCGGTTCCAGGTCTTCGGATTGCTCCACGCGGATCCCCAGGATCCCCATGGCGTTGGACATGGCCGCGAAGTCCGGATTTTTCAGCTCGGTACCGGTATCGAGGTAGCCCGCCGCTTTCATTTCCATGGCGACAAAACCCAGGGACGCGTTGTTGAACACGATGACTTTCACCGGCAGTTGCAGTTGTGCCAGTGAGATGAAGTCCCCCATCAGCATGGTGAACCCGCCGTCGCCGGACATCGAAATCACCTGGCGCCCAGGAAACGCCGCTTGGGCACCGATGGCCTGGGGCATGGCATTGGCCATGGAGCCGTGATTGAACGAGCCGATCAGGCGGCGCTTGCCATTCATTTTCAGATAGCGGGCGGCCCAGACGGTCGGCGAGCCCACATCGGCGGTGAAGATTGCATCATCGTCCGCCAGTTCACTGAGCAAGCGTGCGACATATTGCGGGTGAATCGGGCGGTTGGCTTTTGACGGCTGCGCCAGGTCATCCAGCCCCTGTCGGGCTTTCTCGTAATGCTTCAACGAGGTGTCGAGAAAGCTGCGATCGGTCTTGCGGGTCAGGCGGGGCAGCAGTGCATCGATGGTTTCACCGACATCGGCGGCGATGCCCAGGTCCAGGGCGACACGACGTCCCAGGGCCTGGGCATTGCGGTCGACCTGAATGATGGTCGCGTCGGTCGGGTAGAACTGACGGTAGGGAAAGTCGGTACCGAGCATGACCAGCGTGTCGCAGTTGAGCATGGCGTGGTAGCCCGAGCTGAAGCCGATCAAGCCGGTCATGCCCACGTCGAAGGGGTTATCCCATTCCACATGCTCCTTGCCGCGAAGGGCATGCACCACCGGCGCGCCCAGGGCGTCGGCCAGCGCAACGACCTGGTCGTGGGCACCGGCACAGCCGCTGCCGCATAGCAGGGTCACTTTCTGGCTGCCCTGGAGCAGGTCGGTGAGGCGCTGCAGGTCCTGTTCGGCCGGTAGCGTGCGCGGCGCATGCAGGGCCGGCCAGGGCTTGAGCCGGTCTTCGACTTCCAGCAGCGACACATCCCCCGGAATCACCACCACGGCCACGCCCCGGTTGAGAATTGCCGAGCGCATGGCACGGTGCAGCACCTCGGGCATCTGCGCGGGGTTGCTCACCAGTTCGATGAAATGGCTGCACTCCTTGAACAGTTCCTGGGGATGGGTTTCCTGAAAGTAATTGAGGCCGATCTCCGAAGAGGGGATTTGCGCAGCGATAGCCAGTACCGGCACGTGATTACGATGGCAGTCGAACAGGCCATTGATCAGATGCAGGTTACCCGGCCCGCAACTGCCGGCGCATACCGTCAGCTCGCCGGTGACGGCGGCCTCGGCGCCGGCGGCGAACGCCGCGACCTCTTCGTGGCGTACATGCATCCATTCGATGCTGTCCATGCTGCGCAGAGCGTCAGTCAGGCCGTTGAGGCTGTCGCCAGTCAGGCCCCAGATACGCTTGATGCCCGCTTGCTCGAGCGTGGTCGCCAATTGCCGGGCCAGGTTGATTTTCGCCATGAAGCACTCCAATCGTCAGTGAGATGAAAAGCGTCTGATCAGAAGAGGACAGTTCAATCAGGGCGTATGTTCACCCCGCTGCATGAAGCTTGTGTCATCTGTCCTGCAAAAACTCAGGCACTTGATGACATAACGCGTAGTCATGGAACTCTGGTTTTGTGCGTGGCCACTGAGGAGATGAAGCGGCAGGGAGCCCTCTCCTAAACATGTCAGAGGTCTAGCTATGCGGTTATCCAGTCAGTCTGCTATTTCGTCACCGGTCCCAATGGTTCACCCGCAAACAACAGGCACTTCTGCTCCGGCGTTGCCTGACGTGCGGGTTCCAAGTGTTTCGAATGTAACGCGGGATTCAACTCGCCATATGGAGCGCTCTACTCAATACCCTATGGCGAGCGAGGAAGAGATCCATACCAGAAACAGGCGTGGTATGAAGTGGTTCAAGCGACCCAAGCCGCCCGTGGAAGCAGGTTCGGGTAAGCCACCTGCGTCATCTAAACCCCCAAAGCCGATTGTGTCTGCGTTGCCACCTGTGCCGCCGGTGCGCCCCAAGCCGATAACCAAGCTGAAAGGTACGCAGGCCTCTCTGGGGGACTCCCAGAAAATTGTCGGGTTGAACAAAAACAACGCGTTCCCACCACTCCCCAAGCAAGTTGCCGCCAGCGCGCGCAGCGCCTTCGTGAATGCGGCGGTAGGCGGTCTGATCAATATCCCATTCACGGTGGGGGAGCATTTTGCGTCTAAAACCATTATTGCCAGGATTGAAGCGCAAGCCAAAATGCCAGGCGCCGAACAGGTCAACGCAAGCGGCGTCAAGACGACCGTAGACCCAGGCGCTACGGAACAGCAAAAAATTGAGGCGCGCCTGGAGAACAATGAAATAAAACTGGAGTTGATGGTCAATTCAATCCTGTCCATCAACGAAGGTCCAGACGCCCCGGCAGTGGGCAAGGGCCCTGGCGCGCCCACCGACACGGGCGGGCGTCTGGCCAATCTGGAAAAAACCATGGATGTTGTTGAGGCGCAGATGAAAGACATCGCGACTAGATACGGGCTTATTTACGAGCCGTATGTCGCGCCCGCTTCATCCGAAACACCGACTGAGCAGTCTCGCCTGGAGGCCATCGAGCAGCGGTTGATCCATATGACCCGGATGCTCAAGCGGCTGGTCAAAGTTGCGGAAGCAGACGCTGAGTAGCGCCTGGGTCAAAGCAAGAAAAGCCAGGTGAAAAAAATGGGCACGCCGACGGGGTCGGGTGCCCATTTTTTCATTCAGGCTTAACGTCGACGAAACAGCGGCAGCGGTTCATCGGTTGCAGCCTGGTAAGTCACCGAGAAATCCTTGAGGCTTTCCAGCGCTTCGTACGGGTCTTTGTCGGCGCGCAAGGCGAAGGCATCGAACCCGCAACGGTGCAGGTAGAACAGTTGGTCGCGCAGTACATCGCCAATCGCACGCAGTTCGCCTTTGTAACCGTAACGGTCACGCAGCAGACGGGCGTTGGAGTAGTTACGACCGTCGGTGAAGGCCGGGAAGTTCAGGGCGATGACCTGGAAGTGCTGCAGGTCTTCGCCGATCTCTTCGGCTTCTTCATCGGCGTCCAGCCACACGCCCAGGCCACCGTCGCGGGCCTTGAGGGCGTGGCCGTGTTCGCGCCACAGGGCCAACGGCACGATCAGGTCGTCGCAGTTGGAGATGCCGTCGAAGCTCGCGTCCTTGGGCAGCAGGTGCCAGGTTTCGTCGACGACTTGGTTGTTCTTAATGATTCGCTGCATAGACGCGCTCCTTGAACAGGTCGATGCCGATGCGCTGGTAGGTGTCGATGAAACGCTCATCTTCGGTACGCTGTTCGATGTACACATCGATCAGTTTGCCGATCACCTCGGGCATGGCTTCCTGGGCGAAGGACGGGCCGAGGATCTTGCCCAGGCTCGCATCACGGCTGGCGCTGCCGCCCAGGGACACTTGATAGAATTCTTCGCCTTTCTTGTCCACGCCCAGGATGCCGATGTGACCGACGTGGTGGTGACCACAGGCGTTCATGCAGCCGGAGATGTTCAGGTCCAGCTCGCCGATGTCGAACAGGTAGTCCAGGTCGTCGAAACGGCGTTGGATCGATTCGGCAATCGGGATCGACTTGGCGTTGGCCAGGGAGCAGAAATCGCCACCGGGGCAGCAGATGATGTCGGTCAGCAGGCCGATATTCGGCGTGGCGAAGCCGCTTTCGCGCAGCTCGCCCCATAGCGTGAACAGTTGGCTCTGCTCAACGTCGGCGAGAATGATGTTCTGCTCGTGGGAGGTGCGCAGTTGGCCGAAACTGTAGCGGTCGGCCAGGTCGGCGACGGCGTCCAGTTGCTTGTCGGTGATATCACCCGGCGCAACGCCGGTCGGTTTCAGCGACAGGGTCACCGCCACATAGCCCGGCTGCTTGTGCGCCAGGGTGTTGCGGGCACGCCAGCGGGCGAAGCCAGGGTGTTGCTGGTCGAGGGCGGCGAATTCGGCGTCCTGGTTGGCCAGGGCCTTGTACTCGGGGTCAACGAAGTGCTTGGCCACGCGGTGGACTTCGGCTTCGGTCAGGGTGGTCTGGCCGCCGTGCAGGTGTTCCATTTCGGCGTCGACTTTCTGGGCAAATACCTCAGGGGTCAGCGCCTTGACCAGGATCTTGATCCGGGCCTTGTATTTGTTGTCACGACGGCCGTAGCGGTTGTAGACCCGCAGGATGGCGTCGAGGTAGCTCAACAGGTCCTGCCACGGCAGGAACTCGTTGATGAATGCGCCGACCACCGGGGTACGGCCCAGGCCGCCACCCACCAGCACACGGAAGCCCAGCTCGCCGGCTGCGTTGTACACCGGCTCCAGGCCGATATCGTGCACTTCGATCGCTGCGCGGTCCGAGGTCGAGCCATTGATGGCGATCTTGAACTTGCGCGGCAGGTAGGCGAATTCGGGGTGGAAGGTGGTCCATTGGCGGACGATTTCACACCAGGGGCGCGGGTCGATCAGTTCGTCGGCCGCTACACCGGCAAATTGGTCGGTGGTGACGTTGCGCAGGCAGTTACCGCTGGTCTGAATGGCGTGCATCTGCACGGTGGCCAGTTCAGCCAGGATGTCCGGCACATCTTCCAGCGCCGGCCAGTTGAACTGTACGTTCTGGCGCGTACTGATGTGGGCATAGCCCTTGTCGTAGTCGCGGGCAATCTTGGCCATCATGCGCACCTGGCGCGAAGTCAGCTGGCCATAGGGCACGGCCACCCGCAGCATCGGCGCAAAGCGCTGAACATAAAGGCCATTTTGCAGGCGCAGAGGGCGGAACTCTTCTTCGCTCAGTTCACCTGCCAGATAGCGTCGGGTCTGATCACGGAACTGCTTGACGCGGTCCTCGATGATGCGCTGATCGTATTCGTCGTATACGTACATATAGGTCCTGTTCTCGGCAAATCTGCGCGCACGGCCGCGCACTCCCAACGGAGCCGGCGCACGATACCAGTTTGCGTTTATGCGCAAAAGTGATGTTTGAGTATATGTAAATAACCAAATTGACTAATGAGAACGGTTATCGCGATACCCACATTTGTCATGCGGGCAATCATGAACTTTACTGTGGTCGAGTCTTAGTGCAGTCACCTATAAAACCGACAAGAGGCATGCGATGAGCAATTCTACAAAGGCCCGTAAACCTGACAGTACCGTTGATGCCTGGGCGATTTTGTTTTTGATCGTTCTGGTGGTGGGCACCGCAGTATTCTGGGTGAGCCACCAGTAAAAAGGCTGTCGCTGAGCCTCGATTGACTGTCGCAATGCCACTATCATGGCGGTCAATGCTCAAGGCTCGGACAACCATGTTGAAGGTTCTGATTACGTGTGTGTGGTTGCTGGGGGCGGCGTACGGGACGATGGCCCAGGCCGCGTCGGTGGTGTTTCTCAATCCCGGCCTGTCGACGGAAACCTTCTGGGTCAGTTATGCGCAATTCATGCAGGCCGCGGCCAAGGACCTCGGCCTGGATTTGCGCGTGCGTTATTCCGAGCGCGACACTCGCAACACCCTGGCCCAGGCCCGGGAAGCGCTGCAAGGCGCTGAGCGCCCCGATTACCTGGTGCTGGTCAACGAACAGTACGTCGCCCCGCAGATTCTGCGCATGGCCCAAGGCAGTGGGGTCAAGTTGTTGCTCGTGAATAACGCACTGACGGCTGATCAGGCGCAAATGCTCGGCAGCGGCGTCAATTGGCTCGGCAGTATGGTGTCCAACGACGAGCAGGCCGGTTACCTGATGCTCAACGACCTGCTGCGTGCTCACGGCCCGGCGGCGCCTGGCGAGACCATAGAGCTGTTGGCATTCTCCGGCGTCAAGACCACCCCGGCGGCCTTACTGCGTGAGCAGGGCCTGCGTCGCGCTCTGGCCGAACACCCGCAGGTGCGCCTGCGCCAGCTGGTCTATGGCGAGTGGAGCCGCCAGCGCGCCTATGAGCAGGCCACGCTGCTATTCAAGCGCTACCCGCAGACGACGCTGGTGTGGTCGGCCAATGACGAGATGGCGCTGGGCGCGATGCAGGCCCTGAAAGACAGCGGTCGCGTACCCGGCAAGGACGTGCTGTTCAGTGCACTCAACAGCTCGCCGGAGGTCTTGAACGCGCGCCTGGACGGGCGGCTGACAACCTTGGTGGCCGGGCATTTTACCCTGGGCGGTTGGGCGATGGTGTTGATCAATGATGATGCCAAGGGCGTCGACATCAATGCCCATGGCGGGCGCGACCGCCAGGAAGCGCTATTCCAACTGATCGATACCGCCCAGGCCCGACGTTTGCTCGAGCCTATGGCAAAGGTGGATTTCCGTGCACTGTCCGCCGTCGACAAGCCGGCTTCCTACCGTTACCCCTTCAGCCTGCAACTGCTGTTGCGCTAGACGCCGGCCAGGTGCAGCACGAGCTTGACGATACCGAACAAGGTCAAGGCAAACACCACGGTAAACAGAATGCCCAGCGCTACAAAGTGGCTGGGCTTGCCGTGGGTAAAGTCCCGGGCGCGGTTCTTGCCGCTCTGTACGCCGAAGGCGGCAGCCACGACGCTGTGAAGCATCTGCCAGAAGGTAGGAGGCTTGTTGTTGACTGGATCGTCCATACATCCCTCGACACAAGGTGTGTGAGAGATAGCATAGCCGCTGGCGGGTTGTAGTGAGCGGGCTTGTCCTAATGCCAGTCAGTCAAGCGATAGAACGGACGATGAATAACTTGTGGGAGAGGGCTTGCTCCCGATGAGGGTGTGTCAGTCAGCAATTTATCGACTGACTCACCCTCATCGGGAGCAAGCCCCCTCCCACAGTCGCCGCGGTCCTTCAGAAACACCATGGCGTCTTTGTTGGGGCGGCTGCGCCGCCCAGCGCGGGGCGAGCCCGCTCACTACAGGGTCAGTTGTCGTAGCCGAGGTTCGGTGCCAGCCAGCGTTCAGTCACGGCCAGGTCCTGGCCTTTACGCGCGGTGTAGCTTGCAATCTGGTCTTTATCCACCTTGCCCACGGCAAAGTACTGCGCCTGCGGGTGGGCGAAGTACCAGCCGCTGACCGCCGCCGCCGGGAACATCGCGTAGTGCTCGGTAAGGAACACTCCGCTGCGGCCGGCGTGCAGTTCATGGGCTTCGGGGTCCAGCAACTGGAACAGGGTGCCTTTCTCGGTGTGGTCCGGGCACGCCGGGTAGCCTGGGGCAGGGCGGATGCCGCTGTACTGCTCCTTGATCAACGCCTCGTTGTCCAGCGCTTCATCCTTGGCATAGCCCCAGTAGTCTTTACGCACCTGCTGGTGCAACCACTCGGCGCAGGCTTCGGCCAGGCGGTCGGCCAGGGCCTTGACCATGATCGAGTTATAGTCGTCGCCCGCATCCTGGTAGGCCTTGGCCACTTCTTCGGCGCCGATGCCGGCGGTGGTAATGAACCCGCCCACGTAGTCGGTCACGCCGCTGTCCTTTGGGGCGACGAAGTCGGCCAGGGAGAAGTTCGGCTTGCCGTCGGTCTTGATGATCTGCTGGCGCAGGTGGTGCAGGGTTGCCAGAGGCTTGCCGTCATCGCCGTAGACTTCCAGGTCATCGTCCTGCACCTGGTTGGCCGGCCAGAAGCCGAACACCGCGCGGGCGCTGATGAGTTTCCCGTCGATCAGTTTCTTGAGCATTTCCTGGGCATCGGCGTACAGCGCGGTGGCGGCTTCGCCCACGACTTCATCGGTGAGGATGCGCGGGAATTTGCCGGCCAGGTCCCAGGAAATGAAGAAGGGCGTCCAATCGATGTACTCGGCCAGGACATTCAGGTCGATATTGTCCAGCACCTTGGCACCGGTAAACGTCGGCTTGACCGGGGTGTAGCCGGCCCAGTCGAACTGCGGCTTCTTGGCGATGGCCGCCGCGTAGCTCAGGCGCTCGGTGCGGGCGCTACGGTTGGAGGTGCGCTCGCGGACTTCCACGTACTCCTCGCGGGTCCGTTCGACAAAACCGGCCTTGAGCTCCTCGGACAGCAATTGCGTGGCCACACCCACCGCACGCGAGGCGTCGGTGACATACACCACCGCATCGTTGCTGTATTTGGGCTCGATCTTCACCGCCGTGTGCGCCTTGGACGTGGTCGCGCCACCGATCATCAGCGGCAGGTGGAAATCCTGGCGCTGCATCTCACGCGCCACATGCACCATCTCATCCAGCGACGGGGTGATCAGGCCGGACAGCCCGATAATGTCGCACTGCTGCTCCTTGGCCACCTGCAGGATTTTCTCCGCCGGCACCATCACGCCCAGGTCGACGATGTCATAGCCGTTGCAGCCCAGCACCACGCCGACAATGTTCTTGCCGATGTCGTGCACGTCGCCTTTGACCGTGGCCATCAGGATCTTGCCCTTGGCTTGCGGCTTGTCGCCTTTTTCCAGCTCGATGAACGGGATCAAGTGGGCCACGGCCTGCTTCATCACCCGGGCGGATTTCACCACCTGGGGCAGGAACATTTTGCCGGCGCCGAACAGGTCGCCAACAATGTTCATGCCGGACATCAGCGGGCCTTCGATCACTTCGATCGGGCGTGCGAACGACAACCGGGATTCCTCGGTGTCTTCAACGATATGCGTGGTGATGCCCTTGACCAGCGCGTGTTCCAGGCGCTTGTTGACCTCCCAACCACGCCACTCCTCGGTCTCGGCTTCCTTGACGCTGCCGTCGCCCTTGTACTTGTCGGCAATGGCGAGCAGGGCATCGGTGCCGTCCGGGGTGCGGTTGAGCACCACGTCTTCCACCGCATCACGCAGCTCGGCCGGGATCTGGTCGTAGATTTCCAACTGGCCGGCGTTGACGATACCCATGGTCAGGCCATTGCGGATCGCATACAGCAGGAACACCGAATGGATTGCCTCGCGCACCGGGTTGTTGCCGCGGAACGAGAACGACACGTTGGACACACCGCCGGAGCTCAGTGCATACGGCAGCTCGTCGCGGATATAGGCGCAGGCGTTGATGAAGTCGACGGCATAGTTGTTGTGCTCTTCGATACCGGTGGCGACCGCGAAGATGTTTGGGTCGAAGATGATGTCTTCCGGTGGGAAGCCGACCTCATTCACCAGGATGTCGTAGGAGCGTTTGCAGATTTCTTTCTTGCGCGCTTCGGTGTCGGCCTGGCCGGCCTCGTCGAACGCCATCACTACCACAGCAGCGCCATAGCGCTTGCACAGCTTGGCGTGATGAATGAACTGCTCCACGCCTTCTTTCATGCTGATGGAGTTGACGATGCCCTTGCCCTGGATGCACTTGAGGCCCGCTTCGATCACGTCCCACTTGGAGGAGTCGATCATGATCGGCACGCGGGAGATGTCCGGTTCGCCAGCGATCAGATTGAGGAAGGTCACCATGGCCTTCTTCGAATCGAGCATCCCTTCGTCCATGTTGATGTCGATCACCTGGGCGCCGGCTTCCACCTGCTGCAGGGCGACTTCGAGGGCTTCGGTGTAGTTGTCCTCACGGATCAGCCGGGCAAACTTGGCGGAACCTGTGATGTTGGTGCGTTCGCCGACGTTGACGAACAACGAGCTGCGATCAATGGTGAAGGGCTCCAGGCCCGACAGGCGGCAGGCCTTCGGAATGTCCGGGATCACGCGTGGCGCGTAGCCGGCCACGGCCTTGGCAATCGCCTCGATGTGGCCTGGGGTGGTGCCGCAGCAACCGCCGACGATGTTGAGGAAGCCGCTCTGGGCGAACTCTTCGATGACCTTGGCGGTTTCCGAGGGCAGCTCGTCATACTCGCCGAACTCGTTGGGCAGGCCGGCGTTGGGGTGGGCCGATACGTGGGTGTTGGCCT
Organism: Pseudomonas sp. Q1; assembly: GCF_009935975.1. Classification (NCBI taxonomy): domain Bacteria; kingdom Pseudomonadati; phylum Pseudomonadota; class Gammaproteobacteria; order Pseudomonadales; family Pseudomonadaceae; genus Pseudomonas; species Pseudomonas sp. Q1. The sequence continues at coordinate 188,709 of NZ_QODI01000012.1, forward strand.
TGTTGGACAACTCTTCCAGGTACGGGCGCAACTCGCTGGCGCCCAGGGCGCAGTTCAAGCCCACCGAAATCGGCTTGGCGTGGGCCACGGAGTTCCAGAACGCTTCGGTGGTCTGGCCCGACAGGGTACGGCCGGAGGCGTCGGTGATCGTGCCGGAAATCATGATCGGCAGTTCCACGCCCAGCTCCTCGAACACGCCTTGCACGGCGAAGATCGCGGCCTTGGCGTTGAGGGTGTCGAAGATGGTTTCGATCAGGATCAGGTCGGCGCCGCCTTCGATCAGCCCTTTAGTGGCTTCGGTGTAGTTTTCCACCAGCTCGTCGAAGGTCACGTTGCGGTAGCCGGGGTTGTTCACGTCGGGCGACAACGAGCAGGTGCGGCTGGTCGGGCCGAGCACGCCGGCGACAAAGCGCGGCTTGGCCGGGTTCTCCAGGGTCTTGGCGTCGGCCACCTTGCGCGCCAGGCGCGCACCTTCTACGTTTAGCTCGTAGGCCAGTTCTTCCATGCCGTAATCGGCCATGGAAATGCGCGTGGCGTTGAAGGTGTTGGTCTCGAGGATGTCGGCCCCGGCATCCAGATAAGCCTTCTCGATCCCGCCGATCACGTCGGGGCGGGTAATCACCAGCAGGTCGTTGTTGCCCTTGACGTCGCTTGGCCAGTCGGCGAAGCGTTTGCCACGGTAGTCATGCTCCTCGAGCTTATAGCTCTGGATCATCGTGCCCATGCCGCCGTCGAGGATCAGGATACGTTCCTTGAGGGCTTGGTGAAGGGCTTGCAGACGAGCGCTACGATCGGACATGGGACTACTCTGGTCAGGCATTACGGGGGGCATGAATCATAGCAAACCTGTGCCGATTTGGAGCATGCCCGGGCTTTGCATGAATATCGTTCATGTTGGAAGGGGCGATGGCCCTGTAGAATCACCGGCAATTTTTCAGCGTACGCTTCGATTCGGGACCGGGCACATGCCATTTCGTTTTATTACCAGCGCCGTCCTGGCGTTGGTCGCCGGCTATGCCCAGGCACGAGGTCCCGCTTCGGCGATCTCCTATACCCGCGATATTCAGCCGATCTTTACCGAGAAGTGCGTGGCCTGCCACGCCTGCTACGACTCCGCCTGCCAACTCAACCTGGGCAGTGCCGAGGGCGCGGCGCGCGGTGCGAGCAAGTCGCCGGTTTACGATGGCGAGCGCAGCCAGGCGACGCCAACCACCCGTTTGTTCTATGACGCGTTCGGCAAGCAGGCGTGGCAGCAAAAGGGTTTCTATTCAGTGCTGGACGCCCAGGGCAGCCAGGCCGCGCTGATGGCGCGCATGTTGGAACTGGGCCACAACGCGCCGCTGCAACCCAATGCCAAATTGCCTGAAGACATCGTGCTGGGCCTCAACCGCGACAACATGTGCGCAATGCCCGGCGAGTTCAACGCCTACGCCGGTGCGCATCCCAAGGAAGGCATGCCCCTGGCGGTCACCGGCCTCACCGATCAGCAGTACCAGACCCTGCAACGCTGGCTCGCCTCCGGTGCGCCGATCGATGAGCAGGGCCTGGCGCCCAGTGCCCGTGAAGCCTTGCAGGTGCAGCAATGGGAGAACCTGTTCAACCAGCCCGGCGCCCGCGAGAGCCTGGTGGCGCGCTGGTTGTACGAGCACTTGTTCCTGGCGCATATCTATTTCGAGAACGGCGAGCCTGGGCATTACTTTCAATGGGTCCGTTCACGCACACCGAGCGGCCAACCCATCGACCTGATCGCCACGCGCCGCCCCAACGACGACCCCGGTACCCAGGTGTACTACCGCCTGTGGCCGGTGCAGGGGGTGATTGTGCATAAAACCCACATCACTTACCCGTTCAGCGCCGAGAAGATGGCCCGCATCAAGGCGCTGTTCTACGCCGGCAACTGGCAAGTGAATGCCTTGCCGGGCTACGGCCCGGGGCGTCGCGCCAACCCGTTCGAGACGTTCGAGGCGATCCCGGCCAAGGCGCGTTACCAGTTCATGCTGGATAACGCCGAATATTTTGTGCGCACGTTCATTCGTGGGCCGGTCTGCCGTGGGCAGATCGCCACGGATGTGATCCGCGATAACTTCTGGACCCTGTTCCAGGACCCGGATCACGACCTGTACATCACCGATGCCCGTTATCGCGGCCAGGCCACGCCGTTGCTGGCGATGCCGGGGCAGAACGATGACGTGGGCAGTGTGCTCGGCCTGTGGTTGGCCTATCGCGACAAGCGCAACCAATACGAAGTCTTGCGCCGCGACAGCTATGCAGACGTGGCGCCGCCCAGTTGGTCGACCCTGTGGGCCGGCAACGACAATGCGTTGCTGACGATCTTCCGTCACTTTGACAGCGCCTCGGTCACCAAAGGCCTGATCGGCGAAGTCCCGCAAACGATGTGGTTGTTCGACTATCCGCTGCTGGAGCGCACCTATTACCAACTGGCGGTAAATTTCGACGTGTTCGGCAACGTGTCGCACCAGGCCCAGACGCGCTTGTATTTCGACTTGATCCGCAACGGCGCCGAGCAGAACTTCCTGCGCTTGATGCCGGCTGACAGCCGCGACGGTTTTCTCGATGACTGGTACCAGAACAGCGGGAAGCTGAAGATGTGGCTCGACTATGAAGCGATTGACGACGACAAGCCGAGCGGCCTGCACCTCAACGCGCAAGACCCCAAGCGCGACTTCGCCAATCAGTTGCTGGCCCGCTACGGTGACCTCAACGTCAGCCCGGACCCGATCAACCGCTGCACCGGCGCGTTTTGCTCGCGTGACGGTATCGAGCCGGCCTTGCAGGACGCCGAACAGGCGCTCAGCCGCCTGACGTCACGCCCGGCCGCCGGGCTCAAGGTCATCGACCAATTGCCTGAAGCGACCTTGCTACGCATTGAGACCGCCAGCGGCAAGCGCGAGGTCTACAGCATGTTGCGCAATCGTGCGCACAGTAACGTGGCGTTCCTGCTGGGTGAGGCCTATCGCTACCAGCCCGGGCTGGATACGTTGACTATTTATCCTGGCGTACTGACCAGCTATCCGAACTTCATCTTCAACATCCCGGCGCAGCAAGTACCTGATTTTGTGCAGGCCATGGAGAACGCCAAGGATGCCAAGGGTTTTGAGCAGATCGTTGATCGATGGGGTATTCGTCGCAGTCATCCGCTGTTTTGGCAGTACTTTCACGATCTGTCGCGATACATCCACGAAACCACGCCGGTGGAAGAGGGTGTACTGGACATGAACCGCTATGAAAACCTCTGAGTCCTCGCGCTATCGTTGACCCTACGAGGATGGGCGCTGCCAGTAGGCGGGGCCATAGTCCATCAGCAGTTCACTGCCGGCGCGGATGTCGTCCTTGGCGATCAGGAAGACCATGTATTTCCCGGCGTAGACGGCTGCCACGTTGTCGTTGCCCACGCGTGGCGCGCCCGGCATCTGGCCTGTATTGATCAGGCTGAGCATGTTGCTGTTGCCATGCCCGCTGATCGTCGCGCCCTCGGTGGCGGTCTGGAATAAATAGTCGGACACCCGCTGCATGCCATGCTCAAGAATATCCGCGCTGAGCGACGCATCATTCAGATGCAGGCGCCCGGTGTACGGCCCCAACACATCAAAATGCTGGATATCGCGCCGTGCCACCAGCGAGTAGCCGCGCTCCGGGCCGTCGTCGAGTTTTTTTACCTCGAACAGTTCGCTCAGCAGGTCATGGTGACGGCCTTCCTTGGTGATCCAATCCTGGATGTCTTCCGTCACGGCCTCGATCACCCGCTGGCGCTTGGGCTCCCTGAGCCCGTCGAACAGGCCGCAGTCATTGGTGATCCTGATCTGCTCCACCGCGCCCTCCAGCTCTGCCGTCAGGCTGCGGTTGACGTTGTAGGGATCTTGCAGGATCGGCGCGGCATTGTTGATCTGGTGCCCATCGGGGCGATCGGCGTCGTAGTGCGTACGGCTGCGCTTGGCGGCGAGGGTAGGCTGTTCAGTGTCGGGTTCACGCGGCGACGTCTGAGTGGTGGAATCCTTGGAGGGACTGGCGGCCGGCGCCGGCACGGTGCGCTTGCGCGCCAGCGGTGTGTCGGGCAGGGGCTGGTCAAAAAATACCGCCAGGCGCCCGGCCTGGGTCAACTGGCCATTGTCCTCGACATACTGCCGCCATTTCACCGGGTTCAGATTACGCTGGTCGAGGAAGTGTTCCATCGAACGATGCGGCTGGGCCTGGGCCTGGGCCTGGGCGTGCAAGCGGTGCCAATCCTCCAGGTCTTGCCGGGTCAGCGGGCTGAACGACTGCTGCAGGCTGTGTTTTTCCAGGACTTTGCCAAGTGGCGTGAATGAGCCGTCCATATTGACGTGGTCGATAAAGGCCTGCGGGTCGAGGTTGTGATCGTGGGCATAGCCCTCGCGGGTGCGCTTGACCCGCATCGCCTGGGGCATGCGCCGCCAGCGTTGCAGGTTTTTCAAGGCTACGGGCACCCGAGCGCGGTTGGCTTGATCGAGCATTTCCTGGCCGCGACCGCGCAGTTCGCCGCGGGTATGCACAAACTGGTGAAACGCCGCCGGGTCGAGATTGTGCTTTTTGATGAAGGCGTCCGCCGCCAGTTTCAACGCCATCTCGGAGAACGCCGACCACTTTTGCAAGGTCGGCGGCGTAAGCACATTCAGGCCATCCGGCGCGCCGCCCGCGAGCCTTGTCGGGCTTGAAATGCACCGAGGACAGCCTGATACCCAAGTCCCGATTGGTTTTCGGGTTGATCAGTGCGACGGTAAAACTGTTTGCGCTCCCTTCGGCGATTTCCTTGAGGTAACCGTAGGAATGCTCGCGGATCTGATAAACGGCGATCTCGCCGCGCTCATCGATGTTGCAGACAAACGCTTGACCATACTCGCGTCGGTGGAAAATCCCCCGGGAATCCGGCTTGAGCCCGCTGATCCAGTGGGCTGACACCGCATAGCGGCTGATGTGCGGGTCACTGTTGCTCATGACCGTGACCGGTTCGCGAAAGCGTGGGCCGAAAACGCTGTCCGAGGCTGCGTCAATCAAGCGCCAGTCCGGCTGCGCAGTGCTGCCGACATTGCGCAGCGGCACATTGGGCGTGTCAGCCACTACAAACAGCCGGTCGCCGGCTTGTCGTGGCGCCCAGCCTGCGGGGTTCACCGGAATCAAGCGGCTGGCGGGAATCATCTCGTCCGCCCATTCGCCCAGCTTGTTCAAGGTCTTGTAGAACAATTTGAGCGAATAGTAATGGCCCATCTGCAACAAGGTCGGCAGGGCGCTAAGTGGGTTCAGTTCGTCCAACACCTGGATGATCAACTGCCGTGTCAGGGTCTTGAGCGCGGGCAGCGCCAGGCGAATCCCGGCCCGGCCGGACTGCACCATCACCCGTGCACTGCCGGCCACGTATTTGCCAATGGGCAGGGCGAACCCAACGATATCCGCAAAAAAACCCAAGCCGCCGAGGGCTACGCGTTCCGGGTCGCTGGAATTGAGGTCCTCGATTGCCCCCCAGAACGGCACGAGGATTTTTCCCCAGAACACCATGCGTTCGACGAGGTACTCGCCGATGTCCAGCACCTTGGTGGCTTCGCGGATGTTTTCCAGCAACGTCGCTTCGTCGCAGAAAAAATGTTGCTCGGCGATCATTTGCGCCAACGCTTCAGCGCGTGCCCCATAGAGGTGGTTGGTGGCGCGGGACACCTGACTGACGGGTCGATGGAGCGGTGCCAGCACCTCGCCAACCGGCTCGGCGATCAGCGTATGGTGCTGGCCGGGCCTGGGCGTTGCGCCATTGCGGTAGGCCGGCCAGTCGAATGCCAGCAAGGTACCGCAGCGAAAGGTACCTTTGCCGCGGCGGGTGGCAGCGCCGATGGATTGGGTCTTGACCACGCCACCGATCAGCAGGCTGCGAATGTCATCGCGTACACGAATCACGCCAAGGGCGGGAAACACTTCGATGTAACACGCCGCGTTCGCCAGACGCGGGTTGCCCAGACGCAGGATGAAACCCGTGCGGCCACGTACGGCGGCGGTCCGGCGCGGGGTCTCGAAGGTGGCTTCGACGTCGCGCAGCGGCTCGCGCAATGCATAGACGCGGACTTCATCGCGCTCGATATCGCCGACCGCCGGCGGGATTTGCGCGAGCAGTGTCTTGATCAGTTTTTTATAGGCGGCTTTCGGGGTTTGCAAATAGGCATAGAACGCCGTGTCATGGGCTTGGTCGCTGCTGAACTGCGCGCGTCCCGGTGGCCGGAGTACAAGCTGCTTGACCGCCTCGATCACCTCGCGCTCGTGGCGCTCCAGTGCCGCAACCGCCTGCGTCACTTGCTCCGGGGTGTAGCGCTGCTTTTGCACGGGCAGCAAACCGTTGGCCTGCGCCCAGTGCAGGGTCGGTGGCAATCTGGCCAGGGTCACCAGTGCCTGTCGCCCGGTATCGCCCTCGCAGGCCCGGAAGTACTCGGCTGAAAGGTTGTGCAACTCATCGAAGGTGAAACCCCGCGCCGCGCCGGGTGCCAGGCATTCGGCGAGCAGAAAGCCACTTTTGAAATGCACCCAGGCACTGGTGGTGCCGTAGGACAGCTCATCGGGAATGTCGTCGACCCATACCTCGCTGGCGATGTGCGCCTTGGCGACGCACAGCACCAGCGCCGCGCCATGGGCGTCGACGCCCAACTCACGCTGGTAGTCGTGCAGCAGGGACTCGCGGATTTGCGCGTAGCGGGCGCACGGTTCGATCAACCGGTTGAGTTCGTTGTCGTACTGGGCGGCGTCCTGGGGCTTGATGCTCAGCCATAGGGCGCGCCAGACGAGTTTGACCAGCACTGCCCGGGCGCAGTCCTGCGTCGGGTCTGCGCCGAACCAGTCGAGTGCGCTGACGATCCGCCGGCCGACTTCGAGGCTGTGGGGTTGATGCAGGTGTTCGCTTAACAGTGCCGTCGGCTGGCTGCGGGCCAGCTTTTGCTGCGGGGTAAAAAACGTGTCGGGAAGGATGTGGCTGAACAGCGATTTGCCGTGTTCCTCTTCCAGCGCACGCGTCACGCCGACGATGATTGCATCGCCGGCGTCGCCCAGTAGCGGCTCCAGGTCGTTATTGTGATCGGCATGCCCCAGCGCGAGCAGCGCGCAGCATTCGCGTAGCGTGTCGAGCAGCCTGTTCCATTGCGCGGGCGTGGCCGGGCTGTGAGGGACCAGGCCGTAATATTTGAGCGCAAGATCGAAGCGTACCGAACCGTCACTCTTGAGCCCGTCGCCGACGCGATGGAGGATGGTCAATAGCACCTCGGCATCCATCGTCCAGTAGGTGGGGATATCGCGCAGTACCACGGGTTGATTGCACAGCGTGAAAACCTCCGGGATGGCAGGTTTTGGCTGCCTCGGGGTGTTGACGAGGGCGGTGAGGGAGTCCAGCAGCGTGTCGGTGTAGGGCGTCTGGGAGGGTTGCCGATTGTGTAGGTATTCGACAAAGTCCTCGTCGGCCTCCAGTTTTTGCAGCGTGGTGAACGCGGCCTGGCATTGTCGGCCGAGTTCGGAACCGGGGAGCGGGCGGTAATAGAGGCGGGCAGCCGCTGCGCTGGAGGCGGAGCTGGCCAGCGGGGTGACTGCGTCGATCAAGTGGTACAGGGTGTCGAGCTGGGCGGGGCGTTTTCTGCAAAAAATCGATGACGATAGTGGGTCCATGGCGGGTCTCGGCCGAGTCGGTAAAACCCGATGTTAGGCAGGCGCTGCCGGGCCGGGACCTATATAGATACCTGCCGGTATGTCGGTGACTTTTCCGACAAAAATACTAGGACTTTGTACCGCCTCGATGATTGGCGTAAACTGGCGGCAAGCCTGTGAGGAGTTTCCATGACTGCCATAACCATTACCGACGCCGCCCACGATTACCTGGCTGACCTGCTGTCCAAGCAGAACACCCCGGGTATCGGCATCCGCGTCTTTATCACCCAGCCCGGCACCCAGTACGCCGAGACTTGCATCGCCTACTGCAAGCCTGGCGAAGAGAAGCCGGAAGACACCGCCCTGGGGCTGAAAAGCTTCACCGCGTACATCGATGCCTTCAGCGAAGCCTTCCTGGATGACGCCGTGGTCGACTACGCCACCGACCGCATGGGCGGCCAGTTGACCATCAAGGCACCCAACGCCAAGGTGCCGAACATCAACGCCGACAGCCCGGTCAACGAGCGTATCAACTACTACCTGCAAACCGAGATCAACCCGGGGCTGGCCAGCCACGGCGGCCAGGTGAGCCTGGTCGACGTGGTGGATGACGGTATCGCCGTACTCAAGTTCGGCGGCGGCTGCCAGGGCTGCGGCCAGGCGGACGTGACCTTGCGTGAAGGGATCGAGCGCACGCTGCTCGAACGTATCCCGGAGCTTAAAGGTGTACGCGATGTGACCGACCACACGCAGAAAGAAAACGCCTACTACTGAGTACGGTGTTCACTGCGAACAAAAAAACGGCGCCCCGTGAGCGCCGTTTTTTATGCTTGAAATTCAGATAATTACGAGAACTATCTAACAAATCAGATCAACTGTGGGAGCGGGCTTGCTCGCGATTGCGGCGTATCAGTCACCAAGGCGCTGACTGACATTGCGCATTCGCGAGCAAGCCCGCTCCCACATTTTTGTCTGCCGTGCATTCAGGGGCGATAAAGGTGGGCGTGACCTGCGCGGTACAGCGAAGACTCGCTGAAACCGTCATTGGCCAGCACCCGGCCCACCACAATCAGTGCCGTACGCCGGAAGCCCTTGAGCGCAACCTGCTCGGCGATGTCCGCTAACGTACCCACCACCCAATCCTGATCCGGCCAGGTGGCCCGGTGCACCACGGCAATCGGGCAATCCGCGCCATAGTGCGGCAGCAACTGGGCGACGATCTTCTGCAGATGATTGACCCCCAGGTGAATCGCCAGGGTGGTGCCATGGCGGGCCAGGCTGTCGAAGTCTTCCCCGGCCGGCATGCTGGTTTTATCGGCGTAACGCGTCAGGATCACGCTCTGGGCGATATCCGGCAGGGTCAACTCGGTTTCCAGCAGGGCTGCACACGCCGCCACGGCGGTCACCCCGGGAATGATCTGGAAAGGGATGCCTAACTCGCGCAAGTGCCGGATCTGCTCGCCAATCGCCCCATACAGGCTGGGGTCGCCCGAGTGTACCCGTGCCACATCCTGGCCGTTGGCGTGGGCGGTCTTGATCAGCTCGATGATCTGCTCCAGGTGCAATTCGGCGCTATTGACCAGCGTTTGCGCCTGATGACCTTCCAATACCGCCGCCGGCACCAGCGAGCCCGCATAGATAATCACCGGGCAACTGCGGATCAGCCGCTGGCCTTTGACGGTGATCAGTTCCGGGTCGCCGGGGCCTGCGCCGATGAAGTAGACGGTCATGGGGAGTTCCTGTTGAAAAACGGGCGAGCATGAAGATTGTTCATGATCGAGGAAGGCAATTATCGGGATTTCAGCCGGCGCACGCCAATGCAAAGGTGGCCTGGGGGGATTTTCGGCGGCTGATCAACAAGCGGGCAGGGGCGTTGACGAGTTGCTCGGCCAGGGCCAGGGCGGCGCTTTCGGCAACGCCGTAACAGCCGGTATGGGCAAAGGCAATCGCGGATTTATGGCTCAGACGGTGTTCAAACGTCGCCAGGTGTTGCGCACTGAAACAGCGTAAGGGCAACCCCAACTGTTCGGCCAGCGCGAGCAATCCCGGTTCATGCTGTTTGTGATCGATACTCGCCAGTGCCGTGACCTGCTGGCGCTCGATACCGCCCTCGGCCAGGGCGGCGTCAAACAGCGCCAGCAGGGCGTGAACCTCACAGCCCCGCTGGCAACCCAGGCCGACCACTAAGGTCATGCCGAGTAGTGGCCGTCGCGATTGCGCCGGAACAACCAGGCGCTGATCAAGCCCAGGGCCAGCCAGAACAGCACGTTGGTCAATTGCGAGGCAATCTTGAACTGCGCTTCCAGGGCCTCCGGGGCCAGCATCGAATGCACTGCCGGTTGCGGCGCACCGATGATATGGGGCACGGCCAGGATCGCCACGCCCAACACTTTAAGCAGCCAACTGCGGCCAAATACCAGCAGCGCGATACCGGCGGCGGTGGAGGCGGCCGTGCCGATCCACCAGATCTGGCGCTGGGCCAGGTCCGCCGCGGCGGTGCCCGGCAACTCGGGTGGCAAGCCCAGGGTCGGGGCCAGTACGAACGTCGCGTAACCGGCCAGGCCCCACAGCAGGCCCTGCGCCGTGCGGGTAGGTGCGCGCAAGGTGTAGAGACCGGCCAGCATCAGCGCGAAACCGACGGCGACCACCAGGTTGCCCCCGGTGGTAGACAGCACACGCTGCCAACCGTCTTCAGGCTCCCAGGCCTCGGCATCGTGGGTGTGGGCGGCGGCGCCTGCGGCATGTTCATGGGCGACTTCGGCCGTCGCCGGGGCTTTTTCAAAGGTCTCCGCCTGCAGAATCAGCGGGGCGACCCAGAAGCTTTGCAGCAAGGTCAGCAGCAAGGCGGCCAGCAAGCCGGTGAAACCTGCGGTTTGCGCAATACGCTTGATCATGTCAGCAGGTCTCAGTGGCACGGGAACGCGGCGCTGTGGCGGGTATCGTGCGCGGCGTTATGCACCGCCTCGATATGCGAAAAGCCGGCGAAGTAAACCAGGCACGCGCCCAGGATCGACGCACCGATGGCGGCCGTCAGGCGTTGGCTCAAGGTAGAAGTGCCGCTGGTGGCGGGCGAGGTGCTGCTGATGATCGACATGGCGCGTCCCTTTTCTTCGGTTTCAGGGTGACACGAGCGCATGCAAATCCCGCGAGCCAGGCCCGCAGAGTTCCGAACAGCGCCCGCCCACCGCGGGTTTGTTATCTGATTTTTCGGGCCGGTCTCCGGGCTCGCGAGGGGCACTCTGCAGAGAGGCCTGAAAGCATCGCCTTCCCATGCATTCGCACAGTGGCTGTGACACTTCGCTCGCTTACCGTTGCGGGGGCAGCACCGGACTTGCCATAGGTGTATGGCTCACCGGTTTCCCGTTTCACCCTTTGCAGGGCACCCGAAACAAGACACCTAGGAAAGCATGCAGGGCGACGGTAGTCAAATTGGTCGTGCCCCTGTAGCCTTGCACCTTCGAGGTTCTTCGGCCCAGGCCGGAGCTAAGAAGGGAACGCGGTTCAAGCCGCGGCTGCCCCCGCAACTGTGAAGGGTTCAACTGACTGCCACGCCACTGCCGATAACGCGGGAAGGCGCAGCCAGCGCCGGTCGCAAGACCCGCAAGCCCCAAGCCAGGAGACCTGCCTCGCAACCGATTTTCCAATTCAACCGGGCGGGGTGATCCGGTGACGAAATCCGCTGCTGCGCGCCGCCGCAGGGCCTGTCGTCCCGTCTGCCCGCCCCAAAAGGGCATCCGATGAAAACACTGGCCAAACTTCCCGTCACCATCGTTACCGGCTTTCTCGGCTCGGGCAAAACCACCTTGCTGCGGCATATGCTCGACAACGCCCAGGGCCGTCGTATCGCGGTGATCGTCAACGAGTTCGGTGAACTGGGGATCGACGGTGAAATCCTCAAGCAGTGCTCCATCGGTTGCACCGAGGAAGAAGCCAATGGCCGCGTCTACGAACTGGCCAACGGCTGCCTGTGCTGCACGGTGCAGGAGGAGTTCTTCCCGGTGATGCGCGAATTGGTGGCGCGGCGCGGCGACCTCGACCATATCCTGATCGAAACCTCCGGCCTGGCCCTGCCCAAGCCGTTGGTGCAAGCCTTCCAGTGGCCGGAAATCCGCAGCGCCTGCACGGTTGACGCGGTGATCACCGTGGTCGACAGCCCCGCCGTGGCCGCCGGCACCTTCGCCGCCTTCCCGGACCAAGTGGACGCGCAGCGCAAACTGGACCCGAACCTGGACCACGAATCGCCGCTGCACGAGCTGTTCGCCGATCAACTGGCCAGCGCCGACCTGGTGATCCTCAACAAGACCGACCTGATCAACCCCGAAGACCTGGCCCGTGTGCGTCTGGAAGTGGCCGAGGAGTTGCCGCCGGCGGTGAAGATCATCGAAGCCAGCAGCGGCCGCTTGCCGCTGGACGTGCTGATCGGCCTGGGTGCCGGCTCCGAAGAACACATTGACGGTCGGCATAGCCATCACGATCACCACCACGACGGCGAAGAGGATCACGACCACGATCACGACGCCTTCGACTCCATCTCCATCGACCTGCCGCAAACCGACGAAGCGCTGTTGCTCGACGCCCTGACTCAGTTGGTAGTGCAACACGGCATCCTGCGCGTCAAAGGCTTCGCCGCGATTGCGAATAAACCCATGCGCCTGCTGATCCAGGGCGTAGGCACGCGCTTTGACAAGCACTTCGACCGTGCCTGGGGCGCCGATGAAGCGCGGACCACGCGCCTGGTACTGATCGGCCAGGAGCTGGATGCGGCGGGTCTCGAAGCGCAACTGCGCGCCGCCCTCAGCGTCTGACCCATGCACCTGCTCAGGACCCAGCCCGGTGGTTTCGTCTCGGACGACAATATCGCCGACCTTGGACAAACCCCCGCCGAACTGGTGATCCTGTGCAGCGGCGATTCCAGCCTGGCGCTGTTGGCCGAAGCGGCGCAGCAGTTACCCGACGATTATCCCAGCTTGCGCCTGGCCAACCCGATGCAGGTGCAGAATCACGCCTCGGTCGACCTGTATGTCGATGAGGTGCTGCGCCACGCCAAGGTCATCCTGATTTCGTTGCACGGCGGCATCGGTTATTGGCGTTACGGCATTGAGCGGTTAGTGGAGTTGGCCGAGCGTGGTGTGCAGCTGATCCTGGTACCCGGCGATGATCGCCCGGACCCGGAACTCAGTGGTTTGAGCACCGTCGGCGTGGAAGAACGCGACCGCCTCTGGCACTTCCTGCGCCAAGGCGGTTTGGGCAATGCCCTGGATTTCTATCGCTGCCTGGCCAGTACGTACCTGGGCCGCGATTACGCCTGGGCCGAGCCGCAGCTGTTGCCGCGCACGGCGATTTATCATCCCCAGCACGCCAACGCCTGCCTTAATGACTGGCAGCCGCAGTGGAACCCTGAGTTGCCGGTGGCGGCGGTGCTGTTTTACCGCTCCCATTTGCAGGCGGCCAATACCGGTTTTATCGACGTGTTCTGCCAGCGCCTGCAGGCGGCGGGGCTTAATCCGTTGCCGATGGCGGTGGCCAGCCTGAAGGAGCCCGGCTGCCTGGCGGTGGTCGAGGACTGGCTGGACGAAGTCAGCGCAGCGGTGATCCTGAACACCACCGGCTTTGCCCAGTCCAGCCCCGAAGCCCCGCATTTATACCCGTTTCGCCGCAATATCCCGGTGATCCAGGCGATCTGCGCGCAAGACAACCAGCCGGGCTGGGAGGCCAGCGAACAGGGGCTCGGCCCACGCGACCTGGCGATGCACATTGCCTTGCCGGAGCTGGACGGGCGCATCATCAGCCGGCCGATCAGTTTCAAGGACTTGGCGTGGCGCAGCGAGCGTAGCCAGTCGGACGTGGTGTGCTACCGCGCAGCCCCTGAGCGCATGGACTTTGTCGCCGAACTGGCACGCCGTTGGGTTGAGCTGGCGCGGCTGCCGAATGCACAGAAACGTATTGCACTGGTGCTCGCCAACTACCCGACCCGTGACGGGCGCATTGGCAACGGTGTGGGCCTGGACACCCCAGCGGCGGCGCTGAATATCCTGCGTGCGCTGCAAGCGCAAGGCTACCCGCTGCCGCACGCGTTGCCGGACAGCGGCACCGCGCTGATCCACCAATTGCTGGGCGGCGTCACCAATGATCTGGACAGCCTCGACCTGCGCCCTTGCCACCAGAGCCTGGGCCTGGACGATTACCAGGCGATGTTCGACCGCTTGCCCGAAGCCAACCGCCAGGCCGTGCAGGAGCGTTGGGGACCACCTCATAACGACCCGATGTGCCGCGATGGCCGCCTGATGATTGCCGGCCTGCGCCTGGGCCTGACCTTTGTCGGGATCCAGCCTGCGCGGGGCTATCAGGTAGACCCCAGCGCGGTGTACCACGACCCTGACCTGGTGCCGCCCCACGGCTATCTCGCGTTCTATTTCTGGCTGCGCCATACCTATGGCGCCCACGGCGTAATCCATGTGGGCAAGCATGGCAACCTCGAATGGCTGCCGGGCAAGGGCGTGGGCCTGTCGCAAACCTGCTGGCCTGATGCATTGCTGGGGCCGCTGCCGAATATCTATCCGTTTATTGTCAATGACCCGGGCGAGGGCGCCCAAGCCAAGCGGCGCACCCAGGCGGTGATCATCGATCACTTGATGCCGCCGCTGACCCGCGCCGAAACCTATGGTCCGTTGCGTGACCTTGAGTTGTTGGCGGATGAGTATTACGAGGCGCAGTTGCTTGACCCGCGCCGCGCACTGGAACTGCAGAAAGACATCCTCAAGTTGGTGCGCGAAACCCGTATCGACCAGGAACTGGAGTTGGGCAGCGACGTGGACGCGGCCGTCTGGCTGCCGCGCCTGGACACCTATCTGTGCGACTTGAAGGAGTCGCAGATCCGTGACGGCCTGCATGTCTTCGGCGAATCTCCCGCAGGCCGCCTGCGTATCGACACCTTGCTGGCGTTGTTGCGCATCCCGCGTGGCGACGGCCGTGGCCCGCAATCGAGCCTGCTGCGTGTATTGGCCAAGGCTTTCGAGTTGGGCTTTGACCCCCTTGACTGTGCCTTGGCCGAGCCCTGGACCGGGCGCCGGCCCGAGGTCTTGCAGGCGCTCGACGCGCAGCTGTGGCGCACCGCCGGCGACACGCGTGAACGCCTGGAATTGTATGCGGCGCGGTTGATCGAGCAGGCGCTGGAAGGTCCGCTGGAACAGTTGGAAGAACCGGGCTGGGAGGACGTGAAGGCGGTTATCGAGAGCCTGCGCTGGGTGGTGGCGCCGCGCTTGGACAGCTGCGGCCCGGCCGAGATGCGGGGCTTGCTCGATGCCCTGGGCGGTCGCTTCGTACCGGCCGGCCCCAGCGGTGCGCCGAGTCGCGGGCGCCTGGATGTGCTGCCCACTGGGCGCAATTTCTTCGCGGTGGATGTGCGCAACCTGCCGACCACCACGGCCTGGCGCATTGGCTTTCAGTCGGCCAACCTGATTCTGGAGCGACACCTGCAAGATCACGGCGACCATCTGCGTCAGCTCGGCCTGTCGGTATGGGGCACGGCGACCATGCGCACCGGCGGCGACGATATCGCCCAGGCCATGGCGCTGATGGGTGTGCGCCCGGTGTGGGCCACCGGTAGCCAACGGGTGGATGACTTTGAAATCCTGCCGATCAGCCTGTTGGATCGCCCGCGGGTCGACGTGACGTTGCGGGTGTCCGGGTTCTTCCGGGATGCCTTCGCCAACCTGATCCGCTTGTTCGACGCGGCGGTGCAGGCGGTGGCCGCCCTGGATGAACCGGACGATATGAACCCGCTGGCCGCCAAGGTGCGCAGCGAGCGCGAGGCGCTGCTCAGCTCGGGCCTGGACGCAGAGGCCGCAGCCAGGCAGGCCGGCTGGCGGATCTTCGGCGCCAAGCCCGGTGCTTATGGCGCGGGCGTGCAGGGCGCCATTGACGGTCGCCTCTGGCAAAGCCGCGAGGACTTGGCCGAGGTTTACCTCAATTGGGGGGCGTACGCCTATGGTGGCTCGGATGAAGGCAGCGCCGCCCGCGAACAGTTCGCTCGGCGTTTGAGCCAGGTGCAGGCGGTGTTGCAGAACCAGGACAACCGCGAGCATGACCTGCTCGACTCCAACGATTACTACCAGTTCCAGGGCGGCATGCTCGCCGCCGTGGAAACCCTGAGTGGCGCCAAAGCCGCGAGTTACCATGGCGACCACAGCCAGCCGGACTTGCCAAAGATCCGTACCTTGAAGGAAGAGTTGAACCGGGTGATCCGTTCCCGTGCCGCCAACCCGAAGTGGATCGACGGGGTCAAACGCCACGGTTATAAAGGTGCCTTCGAAATGGCGGCGACGGTGGACAATCTGTTCGCCTTCGACGCCACGACGGCGCTGATCGATGATCATCAATACGCCTTGCTCGCCGACGCCTACCTGCTCGACCCCGACACCCGGGCCTTTGTGCAACAGCACAACCCGGCCGCGCTGCGCGACATGACCGAACGCATGCTTGAAGCTCAGCAGCGCGGCCTGTGGCAGGAGCCGGGTGCGTATCGCGAGGCGTTGGAAAACCTGTTGCTGGATATAGAAGAAGACAGCTGATGACTGATACGCCACATTTCCCACTGGCCGCCGTGGTCGGCGCCGATGCATTGAAACTGGCGCTGTGCCTGGCGGCCATCGACCCGAAGATCGGCGGCGTGCTGATCGAAGGCCCGCGCGGCATGGCCAAGTCCACCTTGGCCCGTGGCCTGGCGGATTTGCTGGCCAGCGGTCAGTTCGTCACCTTGCCGTTGGGCGCTACTGAAGAGCGGCTGGTCGGCACCCTGGACCTGGACGCCGCGCTGGGCGAAGGTCGTGCGCAGTTTTCCCCCGGCGTGTTGGCCAATGCCGATGGCGGCGTGTTGTACGTCGATGAAGTCAACTTGTTGCCGGATCATCTGGTGGACGTGTTGCTGGATGTGGCTGCCAGCGGCACTAACCTGATCGAGCGGGACGGCATCTCCCATCGGCATTCGGCGCGCTTTGTGCTGATCGGCACGATGAAC
The DNA here is from genome assembly GCF_009935975.1 of Pseudomonas sp. Q1. Lineage (NCBI taxonomy): Bacteria > Pseudomonadati > Pseudomonadota > Gammaproteobacteria > Pseudomonadales > Pseudomonadaceae > Pseudomonas > Pseudomonas sp. Q1. Next base: position 205,366 of record NZ_QODI01000012.1, read on the forward strand.
CCGGAGGAGGGCGAGTTGCGCCCGCAGTTGCTCGACCGTTTTGGCTTCAATGTGGCCTTGAGCGGGCATACCGTGCCCGCCGAACGCGGGCAGATCATTCGGCGTCGGCTGGACTTTGACCGCGATCCTCACGCCTTCTGTGCGCAATGGGCCGGGCAACAGGCCGAGTTGCGTGAACGTTGCACCCAGGCCCGGGCGCGGCTAGACGGTATCGCGCTGGATGACCAGGCCCTGGCAAAGATTACCGAGCGCTGTTTTGCGGCGGGTGTCGATGGCTTGCGTGCAGACCTTGTCTGGCTGCGCGGCGCCAGGGCGCATGCCGCTTGGCGAGGGGCTGATGCCATCGCCGACGAAGATATCGACGCCGTGGCCGAATTTGCCTTGCGCCATCGCCGTCAGGAGCAATCACCGCCTGCCGGTCCTCCCCATCAGGGCCAGTCGCCCAAGCAGTCCGATCCTTCACCCGGCCAAGGCCAGTGGGGCGATATGCCTGCACCGGCACTGCCCACGGGTGCGCGCCGTGATGTGGCGGCCTGGCCAAAAAAGCCCTAGGCATCCGCCCTCGACTGGACGCGGGGGCGGATGCCCGGCCCAAAGCGGGGCGAGTGGACAAAGGCGCGCAGGGCAGGGCGCGCAGCGCTCAGCAGGGCTCGGTCAATTGGCCGGGCACCTTGCTCGGTGGTCGCCCGCACGCGCGCGAGGACTTGCTGTTTCATCTGCGTAGCCGGTCGGCGCATGAGTTGTGGTTGGTGATTGTCGATGCCTCGGCGTCCACGCGGCGTCATCGCGCATTAAGCGACGCCAAGGGCTTGCTGGCCCAACTGTTCGAAGACGCCTACCGACAGCGCGTGCGCATGGCGTTGCTGACGGCCAGCGGGCAGTCGCCGAAGTGGCAGGTGCAGGGGCTGAAAGCGGCCAAGAGCCTCGCAGGTTGGCTGGAGCAGCTGGGTGCCGGTGGCGGTACGCCGTTAATGGCGGCACTGATCGAGGCCGGGAATTGGTTGGCGCAGCGGCGCAAGCGCTATCCTGCCGAGCAGCAGCGCTTGTTGGTGATTACCGATGGGCGACTCAAGAAGGTTGCCGGTTTGCCGTCGCTGGAGTGTCCGGGGTGGCTGGTGGATATCGAGCGTGGGCCGATCAGGTTGGGGCGGGCCCAGGAGCTGGCGACGGGCTTGCAGTTGGAGTATCGCCACATCGATCATTTGTAGTGAGCGGGCTTGCCCTAATGCCAGTCAGTTAAGGCTTAACGCGGTCACTGTGGGAGGGGGCTTGCTCCCGATGGACTGCGTAGCAGGCCCATTTTTGAGGCCGCTGCGCGGCCTATCGGGAGCAAGTCGAATCGTCGCACCGCCCCTCCCACAATTTATTCATCGCCCGCTTTATCGCTTAACTGACTGGCATCAGGGCAAGCCCGCTCACTACAGACTCCCTGGCACGTTGGGCCAGAGATCCGCTACCAGGAACAGGCGCTCAGCTTCCTCCCAGTCTTCGCCGGTTTGCACCAGCCGCACCAACAACTGTGCCGGCGCCATCGGGTCCAGGTCGGCCAGCCAGTGGTGCATCTGTTCCACGCTCCACACTTCACTCGCGGGGTAATGTGCCGGCGCCAGCCATGCGTGGCGTGGCAGGGGTTGCCAGCGACCGGCTGGGCTTGCGCTGGAAAAATCCCGCCAGTCACGCTGATGCAGCCAGCGCCCGCGCAGATGCTGCGGATGGGCGCCGTGGGGCGGCGCGGCCTGGCCGGGCCAGGGGTACAACAAGTAACCCCCCAGCCACAGATGCGCCTCCAGGCATTGGATGTCCAGCGTGGCCAGGGCTTCGCGACTCTCGGCTTTGGCCGATATCGGCAATTGATGTTGAGCCAGGTGCGCCAGTTTGCGGTCCAGCCGGTCGTGGCACCCTGGGCCCAGCCATTGCGCGGTGTCCTGGCCGTTGCCGTGCTGGGGGCCGAGGTAAAGTTTGATCGCCAGTTCCAGGTGGTGCACGCCATCGCGGTCGCGCAGCAGCATATCCAGCTCGCCCAGGGTGTGCCCGGCGCGGCGGATCGGCAGGTTGGCCGCCAATAGCTCCACGCCCGGCGCGTGTTGCACGGCGAATTGCCACAGGCGTTCGTAGTAGAGGCCCAGGCGCCGGGTGCGTGACAGGCTCAACCAATGCTGCAAGGCGCTGCTGTCTTGATCGAGAGTGCGCAACCAGTGTTCCAGCCGATCGGGCGCCTGCACCCAGTCGCTGCCGGCCAATGGGTGACGCTGAGGCCAGGGCGTTTGCGCAAGCATCGGCGGGGCCAGGATCACCCACGCCAGGTCGCGCACCTCGGGGTGGCGCAGTTGGCGGGGTAAATGATGCAAGTCAGGGAATACCGTCATGGTCCGAGCATAGCCTTTTACGCACCGGGCAGGTGGCTGAGAACCGTTGTCATCATGGTCGGGCAGCGACAAAGGGTTTTGCCTGGCGCGGCCTTTCGCCCATAATCGTTGTTTTTCGCCATACCCTACATCCCGCAGGAGCCCCATGGAGCAATTTCGCAATATCGGCATTATCGGTCGTCTGGGCAGTACCCAGGTGCTGGACACCGTCCGCCGGCTGAAAAAGTTCCTGCTGGAACGCCACCTGCACGTGATCCTCGAAGACACTATCGCTGAAATCCTGCCGGGCCATGGCCTGCAAACCTCGTCGCGCAAGATGCTCGGCGAAGTGTGCGACATGGTGATCGTGGTCGGCGGCGACGGCAGCCTGCTCGGCGCGGCCCGGGCGCTGGCGCGGCATAACGTGCCGGTGCTGGGGATCAACCGGGGCAGCCTGGGCTTCCTGACCGATATCCGCCCGGATGAGCTGGAAGTCGAAGTGGCCAAGGTGCTCGACGGCCATTACCTGGTGGAAAACCGCTTCCTGCTGCAAGCCGAAGTGCGCCGCCACGGCGAAGCCATCGGCCAGGGCGATGCCCTGAACGACGTGGTGCTGCACCCGGGCAAATCTACGCGCATGATCGAGTTCGAGTTGTATATCGACGGCCAGTTCGTGTGCAGCCAGAAGGCCGACGGCCTGATCGTCGCCACGCCCACCGGCTCCACGGCATATGCGCTTTCGGCCGGTGGCCCGATCATGCACCCCAAGCTCGATGCCATTGTGATCGTGCCGATGTACCCCCATATGTTGTCCAGCCGGCCGATTGTGGTCGATGGCAACAGTGAGCTGAAGATCGTGGTATCCAAAGACATGCAGATCTACCCGCAAGTCTCCTGCGACGGGCAGAACCATTTTACCTGCGCTCCCGGTGACACCATCACGGTGAGCAAGAAGGCACAGAAGTTGCGCTTGATCCACCCGCTGGATCACAACTACTACGAAGTGTGCCGCACCAAGTTGGGCTGGGGCAGCCGCTTGGGGGGTGGAGGCGACTGATGCTCGATCCCGCGCGTAGCTACGACCTGATTGGTGACGTGCACGGTTGCGCCCATACCCTCGAGCACTTGCTCGACCGGCTGGGTTACCACAAGCAGGGCGGCACCTGGCGCCATCCCACGCGTATGGCGGTGTTCCTCGGCGATATCATCGACCGCGGCCCCCGCATTCGCGAGGCGTTGCATATCGTCCACGACATGGCCGAGGCCGGCCAGGCGTTGTGTGTCATGGGCAATCACGAGTTCAACGCACTGGGTTGGACCACCGCGGCACCGCCAGGCAGTGGCAAGCAGTTCGTGCGTGAGCACAACCCACGGCATGCACGCTTGATCCATGAGACCCTGACCCAGTTCGAGCATCACCCGGCCGACTGGCATGACTTCCTTGGCTGGTTCTATGACATGCCGCTGTTTGTCGATGCCGGGCGTTTTCGCGTGGTGCATGCGTGCTGGGACGACAGTTTTATCCAACCGCTGCGGGCGACCTTCCCGGACGGCTGCATCGACCAGCACTTCCTGCAGGCCGCCGCCGTGCCCGGCAGTTTTGCCTGCAACGCCTTCGACCGCCTGCTGCGTGGCACCGATATGCGCCTGCCCGATGGGCTGACGCTGACCGGTGGCGACGGCCTGACGCGCTCGTTCTTTCGCACCAAGTTCTGGGAGGACGACCCCAAGACCTACGGCGACATTGTGTTCCAGCCCGACGCCTTGCCGGAGCCGGTGGCGCGCACGCCGTTGTCGTCCACTGAAAAAAACTCCCTGCTGCGCTATGGCGTCGACGAGCCGTTGTTGTTCGTCGGCCATTACTGGCGCAGCGGCAAACCGGCGCCGATTCGCCCGAACCTGGCCTGCCTGGACTACAGTGCGGTGCTGTACGGCAAGCTGGTGGCGTATCGACTGGACCAGGAAACCCGGCTGGACCCCCGTAAATTTGTATGGGTCGACGTTGAGCGGCCTGAGGTTATTGCATGAGCACCGTTGCTGTATTGCGCTTGCCCTTGAGCGCCGACCTGGGTGGTTTCGTCAAACTGCTGCAACGCATGCAGGTGCCTCATCGCGTCAGCGAGGAGGGCGGTGAGCAGGTGTTGTGGGTGCCCGAGAGCATCAGCGACGACGTGCGCGTGTTGTATCAGCGCTTTCCCGCCGGTGATCCGGACCAGCAACTGGACATTCCCGAGCAGGCGCCCGTCACCCGCCCAGGCTTTGTCCAGCAACTGCGCATGAGCCCGGTGACCGCGCTGGTGCTGTTGGCTAGCATGATCGTGGGCGCGGTGACCCTGCTCGGTGAAAACCTGCAAACCATGGCCTGGCTGACCTTCCTGCCGTTCCGGGTCATGGGCGAATACATCCAGTTCACGCCGCTGGCCGACAGCCTGGCCGCAGGGCAGTGGTGGCGGCTGGTCACGCCGATGCTGATCCACTTCGGCATCCTGCACCTGGCCATGAATGGCATGTGGTATTGGGAGCTGGGGCGCCGTATCGAGGTGCGCCAGGGCAGTATCAACCTGCTGGGCCTGACCCTGTTGTTCAGCCTGGTCTCCAATTACGCGCAATATGCCTATGGCGGCCCGGGCCTGTTCGGCGGGCTGTCCGGTGTGTTGTATGGCCTGCTCGGGCACTGCTGGATCTTCCAGTTATTGTCGCCCAACCCGGCCTATCGCCTGCCCCGTGGGGTGCTGGCAATGATGCTGATATGGCTGGTGCTCTGCATGTCGGGGCTGGTCTCGATGATCGGCTTCGGCGAAATCGCCAACGCGGCCCACGTGGGCGGCTTGGCCATCGGTTGCCTGACAGGTTTGCTGGGCGGGCTGTACAGCCGTCGCAAAGCGTCTATTTGATAAGGAAGAGCCTTATGTCCTCTTTTGCTGAAATGATCGAAAACATCACCCCGGATATCTACGAGAGCCTCAAGCTCGCGGTGGAAATCGGCAAATGGTCCGATGGCCGCAAGCTCACCGACGAGCAGCGCGAACTGTCCCTGCAGGCGGTGATCGCCTGGGAAATCCAGAACCTGCCGGAAGACCAGCGCACCGGCTATATGGGCCCGCAGGAATGCGCGTCCAAATCGGCGCCGGTGCCGAACATCCTGTTCAAGTCGGATGCGATCCATTGATTGAAATTGGTCGCGGTGCAGTCAGCAAAATGTCGGCGCAACTCGGTGAGCCGACTGTTCAGTATGCGTTTCGCCTGGGTGATACCGAGGTGCCGGTCAACCCGTTGATCGGTACTCACGTGCGCCTGGAATACCTCGGCGCCATCCATTGCAGCCATTGCGGCCGCAAGACCAAGACCAGTTTCAGCCAGGGTTACTGCTACCCGTGCATGACCAAACTGGCCCAGTGCGACCTGTGCATCATGAGCCCCGAGCGTTGCCATTACGACGCCGGCACCTGCCGTGATCCAGGCTGGGGCGAAAAATTCTGCATGACCGACCATGTGGTCTACCTGGCCAATTCGTCGGGGATCAAGGTCGGCATCACCCGTGCCACTCAACTGCCAACCCGTTGGCTTGACCAGGGCGCGAGCCAGGCGCTGCCGATCATGCGCGTCGCCACCCGCCAGCAATCGGGTTTCGTCGAAGACCTGTTCCGCAGCCAAGTGGCCGACAAGACCAACTGGCGCGCGCTGCTCAAGGGTGACGCCCAGTCGGTCGACCTCAAGCAGGTGCGCGAAGAACTGTTCAGCGCCTGCGCCGACGGCTTGCTCGGTTTGCAGGAACGCTTCGGTCTGCAGGCCATCCAACCGGTGACCGACATCGAACCCATCGAAATCCGCTACCCGGTGGAGCAATATCCCGCCAAGATCGTCAGTTTCAACCTGGACAAGAACCCGATTGCCGAAGGCACGCTGCTGGGGATCAAGGGCCAATACCTGATCTTCGATACCGGCGTTATCAATATTCGCAAATACACGGCCTACCAGCTCGCCGTGCATCAGTAGAAGGATGCCACCCATGCGCACCGAACAACCGAAGATGATTTACCTGAAGGATTATCAGGCGCCGGATTACCTGATCGACGAAACACACCTGACCTTCGAGTTGTTCGAGGACCACAGCCTGGTCCACGCGCAACTGGTGATGCGCCGCAACCCTGAGCGCGGCGCCGGCTTGCCACCGTTGGTGTTGGATGGCCAGCAACTGGAGCTGCTGAGCGTGAACCTGGCCGACCAGGAATTGACCGACGCCGATTACCAGTTGACCGATAGCCACCTGACCGTGCACCCCAAGAGCGCCACCTTTACCCTGGACACCACGGTCAAGATCCACCCGGAAAGCAACACCGCGCTGGAAGGCCTGTACAAATCCAGCGGCATGTTCTGCACCCAGTGCGAGGCCGAGGGCTTTCGCAAGATCACCTATTACCTCGACCGCCCGGATGTGATGAGCACCTTCACCACCACGGTGATCGCCGAGCAACACCGCTACCCCGTGCTGTTGAGCAACGGTAACCCGATCGCCAGCGGCCCCGGTGAAGACGGCCGTCATTGGGCAACCTGGGAAGACCCTTTCAAGAAACCGGCCTACCTGTTCGCCCTGGTGGCCGGTGATCTGTGGTGCGTGGAAGACAGCTTCACCACCATGACCCAGCGTGAAGTGGCGCTGCGCATCTACGTCGAGCCGGAAAATATCGACAAGTGCCAGCACGCCATGACCAGCCTGAAAAAATCCATGCGCTGGGATGAAGAAACCTACGGCCGCGAGTACGACCTCGATATATTCATGATCGTGGCCGTGAACGACTTCAACATGGGCGCCATGGAAAACAAGGGCCTGAACATCTTCAACTCCAGTGCTGTGCTGGCCCGTGCCGAAACCGCCACCGACGCCGCGCACCAGCGTGTGGAGGCGATCGTCGCCCACGAGTACTTCCACAACTGGTCGGGCAACCGCGTGACCTGCCGCGACTGGTTCCAGCTGTCGCTCAAGGAAGGCTTCACCGTATTCCGTGATTCGGGCTTCTCCGCCGACATGAACTCGGCCACGGTCAAGCGCATTCAGGATGTGGCGTACCTGCGCACTCACCAGTTCGCCGAAGACGCAGGCCCGATGGCTCACGCCGTGCGCCCGGAAAGCTTTATCGAAATCTCCAACTTCTACACCCTGACCGTGTACGAAAAAGGTTCGGAAGTGGTCGGCATGATCCACACCTTGCTGGGGGCCGAAGGCTTCCGCAAAGGCAGCGACCTGTACTTCGAACGCCACGATGGCCAGGCGGTGACGTGCGACGACTTCGTCAAGGCCATGGAAGATGCCAATGGCGCCGACCTGAGCCAGTTCAAACGCTGGTACAGCCAGGCCGGTACGCCGCGCCTGGCGGTCAGCGAGTCCTATGACGCCGCGGCCAAGACCTACAGCCTGACGTTCCGCCAAAGCTGCCCGCAGACGCCGGACAAGGTGGAAAAACTGCCGTTCGTGATCCCGGTCGAGTTGGGCCTGCTGGACGGCAAGGGCGCCGGCATTGCCTTGCGCCTGGCCGGAGAGTCGAGCGCTGCCGGCACCTCGCGGGTGATTTCGGTGACTGAAGCCGAGCAGACCTTTACCTTCGTCGATATCGCCGAACAGCCGTTGCCTTCGCTGCTGCGCGGTTTCTCGGCGCCGGTGAAACTGAGCTTCCCGTATAGCCGCGATCAGCTGATGTTCCTGATGCAGCACGACAGCGACGGCTTCAACCGTTGGGATGCCGGCCAGCAACTGGCGGTGCAGGTGTTGCAGGAGCTGATCAGCCAGCATCAGGCGGGTCAGCCGCTGAAGCTGGATCAACGCCTGATCGAGGCCTTGCGCAGCGTGTTGAGCGATGAGCGCCTGGATCAGGCGATGGTCGCCGAGATGCTGTCATTGCCGAGTGAAGCCTACCTGACGGAAATCAGCGAAGTGGCGGATGTCGATGCCATCCACGCGGCGCGTGAGTTTGCCCGCCAGCAGCTCGCCGAGCAGTTGTTCGAAGCGCTTTGGCTGCGCTATCAGGCCAACCGTGCGCTGTCCCGACAGACCCCGTATGTGGCGGCCGCCGAGCACTTTGCGCGGCGCGCCTTGCAGAACATCGCGCTGTCGTACCTGATGCTCAGCGGCAAGCCCGAAGTGCTGGCGGCCACCCTGGAACAGTTCGACGCCTGCGACAACATGACCGAACGCCTGACCGCGTTGGCGGTGCTGGTCAATTCGCCGTTCGAAGCGCAGAAGGCCCAGGCACTGGCGGTGTTCGCGGAAAACTTCAAGGACAACCCGCTGGTCATGGACCAATGGTTCAGCGTGCAGGCCGGCAGCACCTTGCCGGGCGGTCTGGATCGGGTCAAGGCGTTGATGGAGCACCCTGCGTTCAACATCAAGAACCCGAACAAGGTGCGGGCACTGATTGGTGCATTCGCCGGGCAGAACCTGATCAACTTCCATGCGGCCGACGGTTCGGGTTATCGCTTCCTGGCGGACTTGGTGATCCAGCTGAACAGTCTCAACCCGCAGATCGCTTCGCGCCAACTGGCGCCGCTGACACGCTGGCGCAAATATGACGACACCCGCCAGGCGCTGATGAAGGCGCAGCTGGAGCGCATTCTTGCGTCCGGCGAGTTGTCGAGTGATGTGTTCGAGGTGGTCAGCAAGAGCCTCGCATAACTCAGCTAACCCTTGTAGTGAGCGGGCTTGTCCCGCGCTGGGTGGCGCAGCCGCCCCAAAAAGGACGCCGCGGTGTTTCAGCAAAACCGAGGTGTCTGGTTTTAGGGCGGCTGCGCCACCCAGCGCGGGACAAGCCCTAATGCCTGTCAGTTAAGGCTTAACGCGGTCATTGTGGGAGGGGGCTTGCTCCCGATGGACTGCGTAGCAGGCCCATTTTTGAGGCCGCTGCGCGGCCTATCGGGAGCAAGCCCCCTCCCACAGGTTATCCATCGTCCGCTCTATCTCTTAACTGACAGGCATTAGGGCAAGCCCGCTCACTACAAGCAGGTTCAAGTGGGCGTGGATGAAGTGAAGCCATCGGCTGCTGCCATTTTCTGACAGGGGCCTCTGCTAAGCTGCTGCACTTTTCGCTTTGCCGGGGTCGATATGTCGCGTACCACTCGTCTACTGACGTTGCTCCAAGCCCTGCGGGGCAAGAAACGGCCGGTGACTGCTGCTGTGCTGGCTGCGCAATTGGAGGTTTCGGAGCGCACTCTGTACCGCGATATCGCCGAATTGACGGCATTGGGCGCGCCGATTTTTGGCGAGGCCGGGGTAGGGTATGTACTGCGCGCCGGTCTGTTTCTGCCGCCCTTGATGCTCAATGCCGAGGAAACCGAAGCCATCGTGCTGGGCCTGCGTTATGTCGACCAGCGCGGCGATGACGTGCTGAGCCGCGCTGCCGCCAACGCCCTGGCGAAAATTGCGGATGTGCTCGACCCCGCCGCCCAGGAAGCGTTGCGCAACCCGACGCTCTTGCCCGGGCCGCCGGGCTTCGGCTACCCGGAAAACCGCGTGCCGCTCAACGTGTTTCGCGAAGCCATCAACCATCAAGCCAAGTTGCACATCGACTACGCTGATGCCAGCCAGACCCAGAGCCAGCGCCTGATCTGGCCGCTGGCGCTGGGTTTTCTCAATGAGGTGCGGGTCATTGTGGCGTGGTGCGAGTTACGCGGGGCCTATCGGACCTTTCGTACCGACCGTGTGGCTGCTGCGGCGAACCAGGGCGAGCGCTACCCAGGGCGACGCAGTGACCTGCTGCGAGGTTGGCGCAAGCTGATGGAACAACAGGCATCCGCACCCTTTACTCCTGACAAAAGCTGACACAAACCTGGCTTAGCATGGCGCCATAAATCACCAAAAAAGGAGCTGTGCCATGTCCCTTCCTGAGTTGGCCCCGGCCATCGCGGCCTATATCGAGGCGGCCAATACCTATGACACTTCGGCGGTTGCCCAGTGCTTTGCCGACGACGCCAACGTATTCGATGAAGGCGAGCATCAGGTCGGCACCGCCGCCATTGCACGATGGATGGAGGACACCGGGCGTCGCTACCAGCCTCGGGTCGAGGTACTCAAGGTTCAACACCGCACCGGCAAGGTGCTGGTCAGCAATGTGGTGCATGGCAATTTCCCAGGTAGCCCGCTGGAGCTGCGCTACACCTTTCGCCTGAACGAGCAGGGCAAGATTTCACGGTTGGATATCTCGCTGTAAGTCATACTGGCGGCCATGACATTCGACTCTCCGCTCGCCGCTTACCAACAGGCCATCAACCAGCAAGGTTTCGTGCCCGACGACGCCCAGCGTCGGGCGGTGGACGCCTTGCAGGCTTGCCACGCAGCCTTGCACCAAGGCCACTCGCCCATCACCGGGGTTTACCTGTGGGGCCCGGTGGGGCGTGGCAAGACCTGGTTGATGGACCAGTTCTACCAGAGCCTGAAAGTGCCTGCCCGGCGCCAGCATTTTCATCACTTCATGGGGTGGGTGCATCAACGCCTGTTCCAGCTCACCGGCATTCAAGATCCCTTGCAGGCATTGGCTCGCGAGTTGAGCCGCGAAGTGCGTGTGCTGTGTTTTGATGAACTGTTCGTCAATGACATCGGTGACGCGATCATCCTCGGTCGCCTGTTCCAGGTGATGTTCGAGGAAGGGGTAGTGATGGTCTGCACGTCCAACCAGCCGCCGGAGCAACTGTACGCCGATGGTTTCAATCGCGAACGCTTCCTGCCGGGTATCGAGGCCATCAAGCGGCATATGCGGGTGGTGGCGGTGGACGGCGCTGAAGACCATCGTTTGCATCCGGGAGCCGGCCTGCAGCGTTATTGGGTTAATCAGCCGGAGGCGCTTGCCACGCTGTTCAAGCAATTGAGCGAAGGGCAGGCGGTATCCGACGGGCCGCTCAGCGTGGGCCACCGAAGCCTCGCGGCCGTGCGCTTCAGCGACAGCGTGGTGTGGTGCCGCTATGCCGATCTGTGCGAGCAACCGCTGTCGGCAATGGACTTCATGCTGCTGTGCGATCGATTCAAGGCCATCCTGCTCGGTGAGGTTCCCTGCCTTAGTGCGCAGACCCGGCCAGGCCGCATCGCCCGTGGCACCGAAGATGGTGCGCAGCGTGTCGAAGCCGGTGATCGCGAATTACCGGCCCTGTCGGTGCACGATGACAGCGTGCGGCGCTTCATTGCGCTGGTGGATGAGTGCTACGACCGCAAGGTCCCGCTGTTTATCGAGGCCCAGGTGCCGCTCCAGCAGCTCTACACCGAGGGCTACCTGGAATTTGCGTTCCGGCGCACCTTGAGCCGCTTGCAAGAGATGCAGTTGCAGCGTTTCGGCGCCGGGGAAAAATCCACGTAAAACGTAGTTGGCGCGTTTTGGAAACGCACAACCTTCGTGCTTTCTGTCGGGCATTTGTAGTTAATCTCCTTCATCTGCGTCCGGCTCCACGCTTACAATCCTCGTTCTCAAAGGGAACCGGTTCCCTTGTTGTCGCAATCGAGGAAGGCAATGGACACCCCAGATATCCTGGTGCTGCAAGCCAGCTACACAAACCCTGTGCACGCCGAGGCCATTGGCCAAGTGCTTAATCACTACGCGCAGGACCCGATGGGCGGAGGCCATGCCTTGCCGGCCGACCTGTTGGAGCAACTGCCTGCCGAATTGGCCAAGCGCCCCCACGCATTCAGCGTACTGGCGTTTGTCGGTGGCGAGCCGGCGGGGTTGGTCAATTGCTTTGAAGGTTTCTCGACCTTCGCCTGTCGCCCGTTGGTCAACGTCCACGACGTCGTGGTGATGCAGGCGTTCCGTGGCTTGGGGCTGAGCCAGAAAATGCTGCAGAAGGTTGAAGAGATCGCGCGTCAACGCGGTTGCTGCAAGATCACTCTGGAAGTGCTGGAGGGTAACGCCGTCGCGCAATCGGCGTATCGCAAGTTTGGCTTTGAAGACTCGGTCTTTGATCCGGCCCACGGTCGCATGTTGTTCTGGAAGAAGTCGCTTTAATAAACGCAGGCATAAAAAAGGCGCCATCAAGTGGCGCCAAGTTAACCTTTGCCACAGGAGCGAAGTGGCACAGGGGTATACGTATTAAGTCAGCGTTAAATCAACTTTTCGGAAGCGGCTCTGAACGGTTCTGTTCAACACTGGAGGCTTTTACCGACTTGCCATCGGCGGACGCAGTCTGTTCATTCGTGCCGTGGGTTTGCTGCTGGACGAGGTTGAAGTTGTTGTAGAACTCTTTCGAACGCTCTGAGCCGCCTTCGGCAAAGGCAGCGGCGGAAGTCAGGGTCATCAGGCTGGCAAGCATTAAAGTCGAAAGTTTCATGGCAGTATTCCCGTTAAGAGTGAAAGGTATCCAGTCGTTCCGTGATTAGATTCATGGAGCGACTATGGGCCTATCTTATTAACTGGGGGTTAACGCGGTGATGACCCGAAGTTAACGTTTTTGTTAACTTCGGGAATATCTGAATAATCAGTCAATGATTACTTGAGAACGACGTCGGAAGCGTCCGCGGCTTTTGGCTTGAGCAAGCTGAAATCAATCAAGCTCTTCTGCTGGCGTGCATAGGGGTCGCCAATCAAGCGGGGACGTGGCTTGAAGCTGTCGTTGACCAGGCTCTTGCTGCGGTCCCACTCATCGAAACTCAGCCCGGCCAGGTCGGCCCAGGTGTGGATCAGTTGTGCGCTGCTGTACGGGCGCTGCAAGTCTGCGGCGAAGCTCCAGTCGTGGGTTTCACGCCATTTGGGCGAGGCGTAGGCCATGAATGGAATCGTGTACATCGGCGCTGTCGGTTTGCCCTCGTTACGGCCCAGCGTGCTGTGTCCGGCCGAGTCGTAGACGTCCTCGCCGTGGTCCGACAGGTACAGCAGGAAACCGTTCGGATCGGTCTTGGCGTAGTCCTTGATCAGGCTCGAGACCACGAAGTCGTTGTACAGCACAGCGTTGTCGTAGCTGTTGTAGATCGGCAACTGTTCATCGCTGATGCCCTCGGGCACGCCCTGGCGATCGGTGAATTTCTCGAAGGTTTCCGGGTAGCGGTACTGGTAGCTCATGTGCGTGCCCAGCAGGTGCACCACGATGAACTTGCGCTCGGCGGTATCGGCCAGGGCCTTGGAGAAGGGTGCCAGCACGTCACCGTCGTATTGGCGAGCATTCTGGTTACGGTTGTTGTTCAGGTACACCTGCTCGTCGGCCTGCTCGGAGAAGGTCGTGAGCATGGTGTTGCGCTTGGTCATGGTCTGCTGGTTGGTGATCCAGAAGGTCTTGTAGCCGGCCTGTTTCATCACGCTGACGATCGACGGCGTCTTGAGGTAAAGATCCGGGTTCTCTTCGTCGGCGAAGGTCAGCACCTGTTGCAGCGCTTCGATGGTGTAGGGGCGCGGGGTGATGACGTTATCGAACACGGCCAGTTGGTCGCGCAGCTTGTCCAGCTCCGGCGTAGTGTTGCGCGGGTAACCGTAGAGGCTCATGCGCTGGCGGTTGGTGGACTCACCGATGACCAGTACCAGGGTCGACGGTTGGCCGGCCATGGTGTCCTTGAGGTTTTTCAAGGGGGGAATCTGGCTGGCACTGGTCAGCATGCCTTGCATGTTGTTCAGTTGCTCGGTGTAGCGGCGATAGGCAACGATCATCTGCCACGGTACCGCCGGCTCGATGCGGCTTTCGAAGCGCTCAATCGCTTGTTCCCGGGTGTCGCTGGTGGCGAATTGCTTGACCAGTGGGTAACCGACCACGGCTACGACGATCGCGACGGCGGCCAGTATCGACTGGCCACGAGGCAGGTAGACCGGGCGCAGGCGCGTCCACAGGAAAACCGCCATGGCGGTATGGGCGATGAACGCCAATATGATCCACCAGGCAAAGTATTGGGTGGCATATTCGCCGGCTTCAGAGATGTTCGACTCGAACATGATGAAGATGACGCTCTGGGAAAATTCCTGCTGGTAGATGAAGAAATAACCCAGGCTGGCCATGGAGCATGCCCACAGCACGACACCGATCAAGGCGGCGAGCAGGCGCGTGCGGCGCGGGAACAGCAACATGGGCGCCAGCCACAGCGCGCTCAGGAAGAAGGCTTGCCGGAACCCACTGAAGCCGGACGTGCCGGTCAGTTGGATGAGTAGTTGGGTAATACCCGAGAAATACCAGAAAAACAGAAACAGCCAGCCCAGGCCGGCCCAATCAAAGCCTTTCGCAGTCGTCGTGCTGCGTTTGAACATCGCCATCCAGCGCCCCATCAGTCAATGATTGCCGCGCACACGCGCACGGCATCAGGCCGCTCGGTAAGTGAGCGGCATCGCGGATCGGAAGTATCGGGGCAGGTATGTGAAAACTTTGTGAGTTTTCTGTAGGCATTGCCTTGCAACGCTCTGGCGTGCAGCGTTCAGCAGAGTGCAGGCTTGGCGCCCGACGGCTGTTCCAGCTGGGCTTGCAGTTGCGAGCGTAGGCGCAGAACCTCTTGCTGCAACTGATCGCGTTCGTCTTTGAGCTGGCGCAGTTCATCGCGACGAACGGTGACGTAAAGGGTTTGCGGCGGTTTGGTCATTTGTACTGCGCTCATTGCTTACCTCGCAAATAGCCGGTAGATCGCGGTGCCGGAGTGCTCGGTTCGAGGTTCTCGGCATCAGTCGAGAGCAAGTCTGAATTCTTTTTTGGATCAAGGGAACTTTTTTATTTTTGGCGGTCGTGTGACTTTTGGTGGGGTGATGTTGAAACGATGGCGACTTTTTTGTCATGAAACTACACGGATCTGCTCTGGACTAATCCTCATTAGCCTCATTGCGCTATAAACTATGTCACACATTTTTTAGTAGTTAGGAGCATCAGCACATGCAACTGGGGATTATCGGACTAGGCCGCATGGGCGGTAACATTGCGCGGCGCCTGATGCTCAATGGGCATACCACCGTTGTATACGACCGTAACGAAGCATTCGTCAAAGGCTTGAGCGAGGAGGGCGCCACCGGCGTTGCCGACCTCAAGGCCCTGGTTGCCGGGCTGCAGAAGCCGCGTACCGTCTGGGTCATGTTGCCGGCAGGCGCGCCCACCGAAGACACCATCAACGAACTGAGCACACTGCTTGAAGACGGTGATGCCATCATCGATGGCGGCAACACCAACTATAAAGACGATGTGCGTCGCGCCAAGGCCTTGGCCGAAAAGGGCCTGCACTACGTAGACGTGGGCACTTCCGGCGGCGTCTGGGGCCTGGAGCGCGGTTATTGCATGATGATCGGTGGCGACGCGCAGACCGTGCAGCGCCTGGACCCGATCTTCAAGAGCCTGGCGCCGGGTCTGGGCAGCATCCCTCGCACCAAGGACCGCGCCGCCGATGCCGACCCACGTGCGGAACAGGGCTACATCCACGCCGGCCCTGCGGGCTCCGGCCACTTCGTCAAGATGATTCACAACGGCATCGAGTACGGCATGATGCAGGCGTTCGCCGAAGGTTTTGACATTCTCAAGACCAAGAACTCGGAAAACCTGCCGGAAGACCAACGCTTTGACCTCAACGTCGCCGACATTGCCGAAGTGTGGCGCCGTGGCAGCGTGGTCTCTTCGTGGTTGCTGGACCTGACCGCCGACGCCCTGGCCACCGACCCGAAACTCGACGGTTACTCCGGTTCCGTCGCCGACAGTGGCGAAGGTCGTTGGACCATCGAGGCCGCCATGGAGCAAGCGGTGCCGGTGCCGGTGCTGTCCACTTCGTTGTTTGCACGTTTCCGTTCGCGCCAGCAGAGCACCTACGGTGACAAAATGCTGTCTGCCATGCGCTTCGGCTTTGGTGGTCACGTGGAGACTTCCAAAAAATGACCGCCAACGGCAAGAAACCCAAGGCCGAACCCGCTCCACCCACCACGCTGTTTCTGTTTGGTGCCCATGGTGATCTGGTCAAGCGCCTGCTCATGCCGGCGCTGTATAACCTCAATCGGGATGGGTTGCTGGGCGATGGCCTGCGTATTGTTGGCGTTGATCACAATGCTATCAGTGACGCCGACTTCGCCAAGAAGCTTGAAGATTTCATTCGCACCGAGGCGGCAAGCAAGGTCAGGGGCAGTGCTGGAAACGCATTGGACCCTGAGCTGTGGGCGCAGTTGGCCAAAGGTATCAGCTACGTCGAGGGCGACTTCCTCGACGACACGACCTACGCCGATATCGGCAAGAAGATCGCCGAAAGCGGCACCGGTAACGCGGTGTTTTACCTGGCCACCGCACCGCGCTTCTTCAGTGACGTGGTGCAGCGCCTGGGCAGCGCCGGGCTGCTCAACGAAACGGACGAGGCCTTTCGCCGTGTGGTCATCGAAAAACCTTTCGGTTCCGACCTGGCCACTGCCGAGGCGCTCAACGCGTGCCTGCTCAAGGTGATGAGCGAGAAGCAGATTTATCGCATCGACCATTACCTGGGCAAGGAAACGGTGCAGAACATCCTGATCAGCCGTTTCTCCAACGTGCTGTTCGAGGCCTTCTGGAACAACCATTACATCGACCACGTACAGATCACCGCCGCCGAAACCGTCGGCGTGGAAACCCGGGGTAATTTCTTCGAGAAAACCGGCACCCTGCGCGACATGGTGCCCAACCACCTGTTCCAGTTGCTCGCGATGGTGGCGATGGAACCTCCGGCAGCGTTCGGTGCCGATGCGGTGCGCGGCGAGAAGGCCAAGGTCGTCGGTGCTATCCGACCGTGGTCCCTGGAGGAAGCCCGGGCCAACTCGGTACGTGGCCAGTACACCGCCGGTGAGATCGGCGGCAAGTCGCTGCCCGGTTACCGCGAAGAGGCGAATGTCGCGCCCGACAGCAGCACTGAGACCTTCGTTGCCCTCAAGGTGATGATCGACAACTGGCGTTGGGTCGGCGTGCCGTTCTACCTGCGTACCGGCAAACGCATGAGCATTCGCGACACCGAGATCGTGATCTGCTTCAAGCATGCGCCCTATGCCCAGTTCCGCGACACCGAGGTGGATGAACTCAAGCCGACTTACCTGAAAATCCAGATCCAGCCCAACGAAGGCATGTGGTTCGACCTGTTGGCCAAACAGCCTGGGCCGACCCTGGAAATGGCCAATATCGAATTGGGCTTCGACTACAAGGACTTCTTCGAAATGCGGCCTTCGACGGGGTATGAAACCCTGATCTACGACTGCATGACCGGCGATCAGACCTTGTTCCAGCGCGCCGACAACATCGAGAACGGCTGGCGCGCCGTGCAGCCGTTCCTCGATGCCTGGAAAGAAGATGACGGCATCCAGGCCTACAAGGCCGGTGAAGACGGCCCGGCAGCCGCCGACGCCTTGCTGGCCCGTGATGGCCGCAGTTGGCACTCGCTGGGATGAATGACGTAGCGATTCATCCCATCCGATTCGTCTTGAGTGATATGGACGGGACGCTCTTGCGTCCCGATCATCAGCCCAGCCAACGCACCCTGGATACGGTACGCGCGCTGCGCGATGCCGGCGTGCTCTTCAGCCTGGCCAGTGGGCGCCCGCCCAAGGCCATGTTGCATATGATCGAGGCCTTCGGCATCGATGTGCCGGTTGCGGGTTTCAATGGCGGCACGCTGATCAACCCGGACGGCAGCATCCTGGTTGCCCACCACTTGCCGGCGGAGGCGGCGTTGGTGACGTTGGCGCTGTTCTCCGGCGAGCCGGACGTAGAGGTCTGGGTATTTGCCGATGGCGACTGGTTGCGTCGCGACCCGCCAGGTCCGATGGTACAGCGTGAAGCCGATGGTCTTGGCTACGGCCCGAAAGTGGTCGAGAGCTTCGAGCCGTACCTGGATCGGGTCGACAAGATTGTCGCGGCCAGTCAAAACACCCAGTTGCTGGTGGAGCTGGAAGCACGCTTGCAGCCCAAAGTGCAGGGTTTGGCGCAGGTCTCGCGTTCGCAACCGGTTTATCTGGATGTGACGGCCATGCTGGCCAATAAAGGCGAAGCCCTGAAGACGTTGGCGGCGCATCTTGGCATACCGCTGGAGCAGACAGCCGCCATCGGTGATGGCGGCAATGACCCGGCGATGTTTCACGTGGCGGGTTTTTCGATTGCCATGGGCCAGGCGGAAGAAACCGTCAAGCGCCAAGCCAGTGTGGTCACCGGCAGCAATCTCGAGGATGGCGCGGCGCAAGCGTTTGAGCGCTTTATTCTCGCGGCGCGATAAACCCTTAAGTTCCAATGCCGAACTTGCGCTCACTGTTCTACAGTGAGCGCAAGTTAGCGCAGCGGCTTACTTGGGCATCGCCCAGGACTGCAACTGGTAGCCATCTTTGTCGAGTTCGGCGCGGGCTTGCAACAACAAGTCTTCCAATTGCGCCGGGTCGGTATAGGCGCTCGAAGAAAGTTGTTTGCTGCCAATACGGGTATTAGTGCGGTCGATGACGCTCAGGCTGAGGGCGCCATTGCCATCGTGCCAGGCTACGCACTGAAAGGGCTGGAAAGCACGGTCTGCGATCAAAAGAGCTTCGTTGATGCGGAGCGGGGCGTTCATGTGGGTCGTCTCTCTCAATGCCCATTCAAGTGAAATGCCGTCGGTTGGGCTGACCGTGCGGCGGGTTACTTGTACTGATGCACGAAGGCGGGGTACGGGTCACATGTTAAAACGAGAAATTTCAACTTTTCCTGATTAGTGTCATGTAAGCAGCTGTTTTGAAAGCTGAATGAAAGTTTGCGCGCGCCGCAACTTTTTTGTACATGCGCTGAGGAAGTGGCTTTTTGCCGCCTCCTTATAGCGAATCGGTACAAAGCCTGCGTCAAGATCTTGCTAGGGTTATCAACAGCTGCCACAAACTATTGTTTCTAAATAACTTTAGTCATTTTGACGTCAGGGAGTAGTCATGGTTTTTACACCTGTCCAGCGCCGCCTGCTCGTGGTTGACCCCTGTGACGATTGCCACGGGCTATTACCCGGTTTGCGCAGTGCCGGATGGGAGGTGGACAGTTGTGACCTGGAAGCCGTGGGCGAGCGATCCTGCGATGTCGGCCTGTTGCGTTTGCACCCCTCGCACCTGGAACGCCCGGAGGCGGTCAAGGAGTTGATCAGCCGCAGCGGTACCGAATGGATCGCCGTACTCAGCCAGGATGTGCTGCGCCTGCAAAACGTCGGCGATTTTGTCTGTGAATGGTTTTTCGACTTTCATACCTTGCCGTTCGACGTCTCCAGGGTGCAGGTCACCCTGGGCCGTGCCTTTGGCATGGCGCGCCTGCGCGGCAAATGTCACGCGCGGGTCGACGAACCCGAGCATGAACTGCTCGGCGACAGCCGGCCGATCCGCGAGCTGCGCAAGCTGCTGGCAAAACTGGCGCCCACCGAGTCACCGGTATTGATTCGTGGTGACAGTGGTACCGGCAAGGAGCTGGCGGCCAAGACCCTGCATCGCCAGTCACAGCGCCATGGCAAGCCCTTTATCGCCATCAATTGCGGCGCGATTCCCGAACATTTGATCCAGTCCGAGCTGTTTGGCCACGAGAAAGGTGCGTTTACCGGTGCCCATCAGCGCAAGGTCGGGCGGATCGAAGCGGCCCACGGGGGTACGCTATTCCTGGATGAGATCGGTGACTTGCCCATGGAGTTACAGGCCAACCTGTTGCGCTTCCTGCAAGAGAAACAGATCGAACGGGTGGGGGGCAGCAGGCCCATCCCGGTGGATGTCCGGGTACTGGCCGCGACTCACGTCGACCTCGAAGCCGCCGTGGCAAAGGGCACGTTTCGTGAAGATCTGTATTACCGGCTCAATGTGTTGCAGGTGGTCACTGCGCCGTTACGCGAGCGTCACGGTGATGTAGGGATGCTGGCCAACCATTTTTCGCATTTCTACAGCCAGGAGACCGGTCGTCGTCCGCGCAGTTTCAGTGAGGATGCGTTGGTTGCCATGGGCGAGCACCTGTGGCCGGGCAATGTGCGCGAGTTGGCCAACCGTGTACGGCGCGGCTTGGTGCTGGCGGAGGGGCGACAAATCGAAGCCGCCGATCTGGGTTTGCAAAGCCGGCAGGCAATCGCGCCAGTGATGGCTACACTGGAAGATTACAAGCACCGCGCCGAACGCCAGGCGCTGTGCGATGTGCTCAACCGGTACAGCGACAACCTGAGTGTCGCAGCCCGTGTCCTGGGCGTATCCCGGCCAACGTTCTACCGGTTGCTGCACAAACACCAGATCCGCTAGGGCGGGTAAACCAAAAAGCCCCGCAACGACCCTTATCGTTGCGGGGCTTTTTCCTGTCGGGCCTTTCCTGATGAATGTGCGGGCTTTTCGCACCGCCGCTCCAGGCTGCAAAGCAGCCCTTTGCGTCAGAAGTAGTACGGGAACTTCAGGCTGAAACTGAACGAAGGCGCATCCGGCGTGATGCCGATGGCCAGGTTCGGCACGATGGTCAGGTTGTCGGAGGCCGCGATGGTCATGCCCACGTTGAAGTAGCCGGCATTGGCATCGCTGGAAACCACCGACTGCCAGTCGCGGCCGTCCGGCTTGAGCTTGCTCTGGCGCTGCACGAGGTCGGACACCGAGAACGACATGCTCATCTTCTCGTTGAGTGCGAAGGCGACGCCGGCGCCGATCTGGAAGCTGTCGCCCAGGCGCACCTTGCCGCCCACTTTCTGGTTGACGTCGCTGCTGATATCGTCAAACGACTCCTCGAAATTGTGGGTGTAGGACAGCGAGCCAAACAACACCGCCGGGTCAAAGGTCTTGACCAGGGAAATGCCGGGGGTGATCGACCAGACACCGTTACCCGTTGGCAGGCTTTCAGGCAGGAAAAGGTTGTCGTTGTCCGGTTGCTTGACCAGCTTGATGCCAAACGGATCTTTACCGGTCGGTGCCTTGACCCGCAGAGAAACCACTGCATCCGGCAGGCTGGGAGTTTCGTCGAGGAATTTGTACGCCACGCCGAAGTTCACGTCACCCAGGGTTGGATTGCGGGTGACTGAAGCCTCCGATGTCGCGGTGGCATCGTTGCCGGCGCCGCTCGACTGGTAGGTCGACTCGCGGTACACCACCGGCGCGTTCACGTCGAACTGCCAGCGGTTATCGACGTTGTAGCGCGCGGTCAGGTCAAGGGTCCAGCTATCGGACTTGATCCGGTCCAGGTTGAGATTGCCCAGGAAGATCGAATCCAGCGCCAGGAAGCCGTTGAGGGTCAGTTGGCGCGCATCGTAGCGGGCATAGGTAATGCCGGTTTCAACGCTGAACTTGCCATTGCCGAAAAAGCCGCTGGCTTCGTTATAAAGGTTGCTCACACTTTGCGCGGGGGCCGAATCATCCTTGAGAGACTGCCCGTAGGAACTGCCGCCACCTGCCGCGCCCCCGGACGCCGCTGCGGCACCTGTGCCGGCGACAGCCGTGCCGCCTTTCTTGAAGTCGGCGGGCGACTTGGCCAGGCGTCGCGGCGCGGGTGTTGCCGGTTGGTCTTCGACCTGGCGTACACGCTGTTCCAGCACCGCGAGGGCTTTTTGCTGCACTTCGTAACGCTGTTTGAGCTCGAGGAGCTCCTGTTTGAGGGTTTCGACATCGGTATCTGACGCTGCATACAACATGGATGCGGGCAGGAGTGTACTCAAACAGACCACCGCACGTAGCGATAACGATCGTTGCATGAAATAAGCCGTCCTTTTAATGCTTAAGTGTCGAGGGTCAGCGTAGTTCAATAACCGAGATTGCGTAGGCCTTTGAGTTGATCCAAGTTGCAGTTCAACGCGCGATTGTTCAGACCATTGTTCATCACGACATTGAGCTGGGTCATGTTGTTGACGAAGTTGGAGTTGCCGGTCAATACCGTACCTTGCAACACGTTCCCGCCGCCGATCTGCTGCAGGCTGTTGCCTTGGTTATGATTGGCCTGGATCGCCATCTGCAGGCCGCCGTTGTTGGCTGACACGCTCACGCGGCCTGCCGCGCTATCGCCGGTGACGGTACCGCCGGCGACCAGCACTTGCCCCGATTGCACGGCATTGGCAGGGGCGAAGCCGTTCTGGCTGATGTTGATGCCCACATCGTTGTAGGCGGTGTTGCCATCGCCGGCCGTGCGCACGCTCTGGGTCACGCCCTGGCCGCTGCCCAGGCCCGCGCCGCCTACCACGTTGCCGGTACCGGTGTGCTGGTTAGTCCCGCTACCGGTGGCGCCGGTAGTCTGTACGTAGAACTGCGGGGTGATCGTGGTTTTGTCGATCTGCATGCTGGCCTTGCCGGTAATGGTGTCGCCCACGGCGTTGGTCCAGGTGCTGCTCATCACAATGCCGAAGCTGATGATTCGCCCCGGCATTACGTAACGGCCACGCAGATCGGCCATTTCCGAATCCTTGAGTTCGATCGGTTTGAACCCCGACGACGCATAAGCAGGCATTGAGGCTGCCAGACACAAGACGGTCAGCCAGCGGGAAGTGTTCATCTTCAGCTCCTGGAGCGTCCTGCTCCTTATTGCGCTTCTAGAAGAAGTCGCTTTGGATAAAACCGAAGTCCATCAGCTCGGTATCGGCCAGGGGCTTGAACTTGTTCATCATGTTCCTGGCGGTCAGCGGGGTGGGCGGGTCGAGCAAGACATTGGTCTTGTCGTAACCCTCACCCAGCACGGCGAATACGATGCCGTTCCAGCCCTTGACGAAGTCGTCCTTCGAGTAGCGTTTATGGCCCAGCACCGGGTCGCCGATATACACCCAGTCCTTGTCGGCGCGCTGCATCACCACAAAATGCTTGTAGCCTCGAATTTCCAGCAATACCACTACGGGGATTCTCACCGTTACCAGCGTCTCAGGCGCAATTTTGTAGCCTCGGGCACGCATGCCGATGCTTTCGAGATAGCGCTTCATGTCCAGCATGGAAAAGCCCTGGGTACGCACCAGGTTCTGGTCGGCGGTCACCAGCATGCCTTTGATGACATGATCTTCGTCGACGTCCAGCCAATAGGCTTGGCGCAGGATGGTGGCGAGTGCCGCGGCACCGCAGCTGAAATCGGTTTTCTGTTCCACCAGGTTGGCGAAGCGCCGCTCACGAATACTCTCGACCTTCTTGAAGATGACTGCACCGCCAGGCATGGCGGAAACCGCCATGGTGCCCGCCCACGTAGGGCCGGTGAGCAGCATCAGGAGGGTGAGGGTCGCGAGGCGCATGATCGTATGACCTGTTGGACACTGGAATAAAAAAGGGCCTTGTTGCCAAGGCCCCATTGCATCAGAAGCGCACGCCGCTGGCGCAGACACTGCAACCCTGGCCGATCGACAGGCTGTTGCTGCCTTGGTTACCACCGCCCGATTGCAGGTTCACACCCACGTTACCGGAGTTGTGGTTAACCGAGTTGTCGAGGCTGGAGTTGTTGGACACGTATTGAGGCTTGCTGCCCCAGCCATAGCCATGGCTGGTAGCCGCGGCGTTGAGGTAGGTGTTGTTGAGCGAGTTTTGCTCGGTGTTGGAGGCTGCCGCGATGTTTTTACCATCGGCGGTGGTGATCGCCAGGTTGTTTTTACCCTGGTTGCCCTGGCCGGCTTGACCGTTGTAGCCCACGTTGCCGGAGTTATTGTTCACCGAGCTGTCCAGCGACGCATTGTTTTGCGTGCCTTTGTTGGTGAAGGTGTTGTGCTTGCTGGCTTGATCCACGTCGATCACTGCAAACACCGTTGCAAAGTCGCCTTTGGCACTGGAGATAGCACCGGCGTTGTCAGCTTGGTTGCCCGAACCCGCCTGCGCGTTTACCCCAACGTTACCGCTGTTATTGGTGACCGAGCCATCAGCCGAAGCATTGTTTTCGGTTTTGGTATCGTCGAATTTGTTGTGTGCACTTTTTTGCACATCGGTCACGACGGAGGCAACAGTACCGGTGGGTTGAGGGGCAGGGTGCCAGCCACCACCTGCTTGAGCAGCAGCAGCCATGAGTGCGGCGAGAGCGAAAACCAGTGGTTTCAGAGCCATTTGAGGTTTCATGGTGTTTCTCCTTGCTTCTAATTAGTTGGTTAAGTGTTGGTACGGTCTAACGTGTGCTACCAAGCGCTTACTTGATAGTGATGCCCAGGGTGTTAGCCACTCGGTTCCCCACCCCGGCACTCTGGTTCACCTGAATCACTCCTCGGCTGCCGGTGAAGGCCTGGTCGCTTGTCACGACCTGGCGGCTGCCAGTGGTGGGGGTGAGCCCTGAGTCGGTTGCCAGCGTCGTGGTGTTCTGTTGCAACAAGACGCTGTCGTCGATGCTGAGCGGGGCAGGATTGACGCTGATCCGCACGGCATTGACTGATTGGTTATTGGCCCCGGCCGACTGGTTGAAGCCCAGTACACCGTTGCCGTTGCTGAAAGAGGTGCCCTGGATCGCCGCCTTGGCGTTCAGGGAGGGATCGACGCTGCCATCCATTCGCTGGATGTTGAGGGTGGTGGCCTGGCCGCCCAGGGTGACGGCGCGGTTGTTGGCCATCTGTTGCTGGCTGCCTGCAGCCTGGTTGATCGACAGATTGCCGCCGTAGTCCTGCCCGCTGTTGTTGATCGTCGCGGTGTTGTCGGCCATGGCCGCAGCACTGCCCAGCAGGGCTAGTAGCACCAGGGAGCGGTTCATCATTTGCCCCCCATCATGCTGCCGATGTTGTTCAGGGGCGCCATGCCGCGCTGGATCGAGTCGCTGATCTGCCCACCCACGCTGCTGCCTGCACCGTGGCCGGCGGCAGAGCCGGCACCCAGGGTCGACATGCCGTTCTGAGTGGCTTGCAAGTGGGTCAAGTTGCTGCTGGATTGGACCGCTTGCACGATGCTCGAACCGCTGCTGATGCCGCCGATCGCCGCATCACTGAGCTCGCCCGTGGCGCCTATGACTTCCCGGCTTGGGTTGGCGTTGGCGGTGGTGGGGTAGGGGTCTGGCCCGAAAGGGGGACGCCCGTACATGTGACCTTGTACATCGCGGCCTGTCACGATAACGCCGTCACCCGCATAGCTCGGAACGCTGAGGCCGACACTGAGTGCACAGCTGATCAGCAGCATGTTCATCGAAACTTGAGTGAGTGTGGCCACGGCGGCATTCCTTATTCTTCGCGCTGACCCTAAACAGCGCTGTAAGGAATAGAGCAGAAGCTGTGCCGCTTTTTATTTATCGTTGTTATTCAAAGGGTTGAGTTTCTTGTGGGGCGAAGTGATGGCCAGGGTGTTTCATTGATGAAACAACAGCCCTCTGATGGGATATGCCCAGTCTTGTCTGAAGGTGTCTCAGCAATGAAACACTGCGCATGACAAAACGATGAATTCGCCTAGAGTGGGCGATCCAGAGGCGCAAGGTGTTTCAAAAATGGACACTGCGGGCACGAACGAAGCGGCCTTGGCAGGTAGAAGGCTCAACCTTTGGGGGCTTTACGCGGGATGGAATTGAGGACGGGGTTGCCTTCCAGGTTCTGGGTCAGGTAGACCGGCAGCACTTTAGGCAGGGACGGGATGAGGTTGTTGACCTCATTGATGTTGTAGATGCCACCGATGCGAATCGCCCCGGTACTGGCGTCCGCCAGCATCACCGGTTTGTCCAGGTAGCGGTTGATCAAAGGCAATGCGTCGGAAAGCGCCAGGTTGTCGAGGATCA
Source organism: Pseudomonas sp. Q1 (assembly GCF_009935975.1). Classification (NCBI taxonomy): domain Bacteria; kingdom Pseudomonadati; phylum Pseudomonadota; class Gammaproteobacteria; order Pseudomonadales; family Pseudomonadaceae; genus Pseudomonas; species Pseudomonas sp. Q1. The sequence goes on from NZ_QODI01000012.1 coordinate 231,207, forward strand.
GCTTGCCCTGGCGCCAGGCCAGCGCGGTATCGTCGGGGGCGGTCGCCTGCACGCGCGGTGTCGCGTCGCCGGGTTGGTAGCTGGCCTGCATGCCGGGGTTCAGCGGTACGCTGGCGTGCAGGTTGTCGCTGGCGACCTGTACCGAGCCCTCCAACAGCATCACCCGCACCTGGTCTTCATATTTCCAGACGTTGAACTGGGTGCCGGTGACCCGCACCTGGCCTTCGCCGGCCTGCACGATAAACGGGTGGGCACGGTCGTGGCTGACGTTGAAGAAGGCTTCGCCTTTTTTCAGCGTGACCCGACGCTGGTCCTTATAGTTGCTGTAGACCAACTCTGTGCCCAGGTTGAGTTCCACCTGGCTGCCATCGCCCAGGGTGACCTGGCGCAACCCGTGCGTGGCGTCATAGCGTTCATAAGCGCTGGGCACCCAGCCCGCTTCCCAGCCGGTGAAGGCCGCCAGGGGCAATGCCACCAGGCTGATCGCCGCTGCGACCGCATAAGTGCGCCAACGGCTGCGTGGCTTGAACGGCAGCGGTACTGCCCCAGCGCTGGGCTCATGGCGTGGCAGGTGGTCGGCGACGTCCCAGATCTCCAGCATCGCGGCGTATTCAAAAGCGTGCAGGGGGTGGGCGTCGTGCCATTGGGCAAAAGCCTGACGTTCAGCGTGCGTGCAATCGCTGGCGTGCATGCGCATGCACCAATGCGCGGCCGCATCGGTGATGGCGTCATATTCGGCTTCTGAAAGGGACTTTTCGGTCATCAACTCATCCTGATTTCGCACATTCTAACCTCCGTAGCAGGATGACGAGAACTGCCATCATGGTGATTGCATTTCAATTGGGAGTGGTTCTCGTTTGTTGTCTTCTGAAGCCTGGATACCTCCACAACTCCGGTGGTCAAGTTGAGACCTTGTGGCGAGGGAGCTTGCTCCCGTTGCGGCCTATGAGCCGACCTGTTGGAGTGACCGAGTACATATCCATTGCTGCGGTAACGGCGGCTTAGGGTTCCGCTCTTACAGCGGGTCACTTTTGGAAGGACCCAAAAGTAACCAAAAGGTCCTTGCCCCACCACTCGGCACCTCGCTCAGGCTCGGTGTGCCCGAACACAGGCTTGAATCCGTGGGCCGCCGCCACGCGCCATCCATGGCGCGGGGCGGCTAACCCGGCGTCCTGCCGGGTTGCCCACGGATTCAAGCCTGTGTTCGGCCAGCGTGGTTTGACGGGGCGCTTTAGATCAAAAGCAAAATCAAGATCAAGATCAAAAACACGGGATCAGGGCCATCATTTGTGTAGATACCTATGCTTCTGAATGCACCGAAAAACGCAGGTTGACAGTGGGCTTGCCCCCCGGTGTTTAATCGTCGGCCTGGCTACCCAGTCTTGTTGCCCCTTCCAATCATAAAATCGGAGCTTCAGATGTCACAGGTCCATGAGCGGGCGTTGGTCCGCATCGGTTTTGCCGAGCTGGTGGCGTTGCTGCATCGGGTCTTCGTACTGCACGGTACCTCGCCGCAGGTGGCCGCGACCTTGGCCCGCAACTGTGCCGGCGCTGAGCGCGATGGCGCGCATAGCCACGGGATTTTCCGTATACCCGGTTATGTCAGCACCCTGGCCAGCGGCTGGGTGAATGGCAAGGCCGAACCGGTGGTCACCGATGTCGCCTCAGGCTTTGTGCGGGTGGATGCCGGTAATGGTTTCGCCCAGCCGGCGCTTGAGGCTGCGCGCCCGCTGCTGGTGGAAAAAGCCCGCAGTGCCGGAATTGCACTGTTGGCCATTCATAACTCCCATCATTTTGCCGCGTTGTGGCCTGACGTCGAGCCGTTCGCCGAAGAGGGCCTGGTGGCGTTGAGCGTGGTCAACAGCATGACCTGCGTGGTGCCCCATGGCGCCGACCGCCCGTTGTTCGGTACCAACCCGATTGCTTTCGCCGCCCCGCGTGCCGATGGCGCGCCGATTGTGTTTGACCTGGCGACCAGCGCCATCGCCCATGGCGATGTGCAGATCGCGGCACGCAAGGGCGAGCGCCTGCCGCCAGGCATGGGCGTGGACAGCCTGGGCCAGCCGACCCAGGATCCAAAGGCCATATTGGAAGGGGGCGCGTTGCTGCCCTTTGGCGGGCACAAGGGCTCGGCCTTGTCGATGATGGTGGAGTTGCTGGCGGCGGCCTTGACCGGCGGCAATTTTTCTTTCGAATTCAGTTGGGCCGACCATCCAGGGGCGCGTACGCCATGGACGGGGCAGTTATTGATTGTGATCGACCCGAGCAAGACCGCCGGGCAAAGCTTTGCCGAGCGTAGCCAGGAATTGGTGCGCCAGATGCATGCGGTGGGGTTGCGGCGGTTGCCGGGGGATCGGCGTCATCGCACACGGGAGCGGTCGGATGCGCAGGGTATCGAGGTGGATGCCGAGGAGTTGGCGCGGCTGCGAGAGCTGGCCGGCGAATAAAACAGGCTGCGCCAGCGCCGGCGCAGCCCGATTCGATCAGTTGCGGCGGCCCAGCAACAGGCCGACGACCAGGCCGAAGCCTGCGGAAATCGCCACGGTCTGCCATGGGTGGCCACCGATGTAGGTTTCGGTGGCATCGACCACCGGCTTGCTGCGTTCACGTACGTTGGACACCGAGTCCAGCGCTTGCTTGAGTTTGATGGCAACCTGCTCGCGCAGGGTTTCTCCTTCTTCACCCACCAGGGATGCGCTGCTTTTGAGCAGCTTGTCCGACTCTTCTATCAGCGCGGTCAATTCGCTGAAGGCTTGATCCTTGATTTGGTCTTCGACGGCTTGGGCAGCGGTTTTGCGGGCCATTGGGTGACTCCTTGCAAGTGGATGTGACAGTGAACAATGGAGTATCGGGCCTCGGCAAAAGTTGCAGTTTTTTTGCGCCGAGGCCGTTGAAGGCTAAATCCGGATCAGGAAGTTTCGACCTACAGTGTAAGATGTCGCCTATTTGTGCAGCAGGTAATTCAACATGAGCTTCAATCTCGCCAACAAGACCCTCGCCGAGCGCGCCGAGCTGGAAGATGAAAAGTCCCGACTTTACGAGCTGTGGCAGACCAACCTGGGCAAGGCCAAGGGGGAGGCCGCGCGGCTGTTCGGCGAGCGTGCCAAGCGCAAGGGCAAGTGGGCCGAATGGGTCCGCGCGGAACTCGACGGCATGTCGCCGCCGGAGTTTTCCAACATGGTGCGCAGTGAAGTCAACAAGCTGATGGCGGCGGCTAAATAAAGCACGCCACGATCGCCTCGCGTACCTTCAGCAACAGGGGGTCGAGCTGGGCCTGGGTGCGCCAGCCCAACTCCACCGGATAGCGCGGCAGCGCCAGCGGGCAGGGCAGTACGCGCAAGCCGGTCATGCGCGCAATCGCCTCGGCGGCGTGCCCCGGAATGGTGGCGACCGCCTGGCTGCCCTTGAGCAAGTACGGCAGCGCCGCAAAGTGGCTGGTGGATGCACACACCTGGCGGCTCAGCCCCTGCGCCGCCAACCCCTCATCGGTAATCCCGATAAACCCGCCCGACGACACCAGCACATGTTCGCGTGTGACGAACTCGTCCAGGCTGATGCTGGCCTGGTCCGAGTCCACCAGGCAGCGGTAATCACCTTCTCCCACGACTTGGCGACTGAGCCGGCCTTGGGCGAAACCACCGGCGGTGAGCGCCAGGTCGAGGGTGCGATCAAGCAGGGCGGCTGCGACAATCTGGCTGTGGGTCTGACGGAAAATCACCCGCAGTTTCGGTGCGCGTTGTGCGATTGCGTCCATCAGCCGACGGCCATAGGCAATCTCGAAATCATCGGACAAGCCCACCACCACCGAGCGTCCCTGATACTGCTGGTTACCCGGGTCGACCATTGCCAGGCTTTGGCGACAGCGGTCCAGCGCTTCGCTGATGACCGGTTTCAATTGATTGGCGCGCAACGTCGGCGCCAGGCCACGCCCGGTACGCACGAACAATTGATCGCCATAGACCTCGCGCAGGCGGCGCAAACCTGCGCTGATGGCCGATTGCGTGACACCCAGGCGCAGGGCCGCCCGGCTGGCACTCGACTCGTCGTGCAGGGCTTCGAAGGTTTTCAGCAGGTTCAGGTCGACCTGGATGATATTCATTTGGCTCATATCATTTAGCACTGAGGTGGGCTTTATTCATGATCGAGGCTGGCGGGAAAATGGGCAACCCCCCTCATTCGGAGTGAACCTGATGCCTGTTTCGATAGTGGCAGCCCTGCAAATCGGTGCCTTGCCTGGCGGCAAGGCCGAAACCCTTGAGCAAATCCTGGCGTATGAGCAAGAAATCAAACGCAGCGGCGCACAACTGGTGGTGATGCCGGAAGCCCTGCTGGGCGGTTATCCCAAAGGTGAAGGGTTTGGCACGCAATTGGGTTACCGCCTGCCCGAAGGCCGTGAAGCCTTCGCCCGCTATTTTGCCAATGCCATTGATGTGCCGGGCGCGGAGACGCAGGCGCTGGCCGAGTTGTCGGCGCGTACGGGGGCGAACCTGGTGCTCGGCGTGATCGAGCGCAGTGGCAGCACCTTGTATTGCACCATGCTGTATTTCGAACCGACGGGCGGCCTGGTGGCCAAGCACCGCAAGCTGATGCCCACCGGCACCGAACGATTGATTTGGGGCAAGGGCGACGGCTCGACCCTGCCGGTGATCGACAGCGCCATAGGGCGCATCGGCGGCGCCGTGTGCTGGGAAAACATGATGCCGTTGCTGCGCACGGCGATGTACGCCAAGGGCGTCGAAGTGTGGTGTGCGCCGACCGTGGATGAACGCGAGATGTGGCAAGTCAGCATGCGCCATGTGGCCCACGAAGGTCGCTGTTTTGTGGTCAGCGCCTGCCAGGTGCAGCCATCGCCCGAGGCGCTGGGTGTGGAAGTGGCCAACTGGCCGGCGCAGCGCCCCTTGATCGCGGGCGGCAGTGTGATTGTCGGGCCGATGGGCGATGTGCTCGCCGGGCCATTGCGCGGTGAAGCAGGCTTGTTGACGGCGCAGATCGATACGGACGAACTGGTGCGTGCGCGCTATGACTACGACGTGGTGGGGCATTACGCCCGGCCGGATGTGTTTGAGTTGACGGTCGATGAGCGGGCCAAGCCGGGCGTACGCTTCATCGCTGACTAAACGCCGCTCAGCTGTGTGGGAGGGCCGGCTCCCACATTTGCAACCTCATTGGCTCAGGCGTGGGTATTCCAGCCATTGCTCGCGAGTCATTTCCCAGAGGTCCCGCGGGAAGGTGCCTTCAACGAACTCGCCTTGATCCGTGCGCACCCGGCGCATCCCTTCACGCTCGGAAATCCGGCGCGACGCCAGGTTCGGCGCCGCCTTGGGCACCCTCAACAGTGGCCGCTCCAGTACGCCAAACCAGTAGTCGTTCACCGCCGCACAGGCTTCGCGCATCAAGCCTTGCCCTTGCCATTGTGGGCCGAGCCAAAAACCACGGTTGTTATCGTGTTCGTCCATCAGGCTGATATTGCCGATTAACTTGTCCGGCGCGCTTTTCAGGCGGATCGACCAATGCCATTCCTTACCACGGGCCATGGCGGGCAGGGCGATTTGTTCCAGATAGGTGCGTGCGCCATCGGCCGGATAGGGCCAGGGCACCAGGGCGTTGAGGTAGCGCACGACTTCCCAGTGCGGGAATTGCTGTTGGATGCCCTCGGCGTCGGCCAGGGTCAGTGGTCGCAGGATCAGTCGTTCGGTGAGCAAGGTCGGTTGCATGGTCGTTACCAGGTAGCCGTGTTCGGCAGGTCCAACGTGCCACGCTCCACAAAGCGCATGGTGCCGAACAACCCGCCCGCCAGCTTGCCGCGCAGCACGTAGGGCAGGTTGTTCAGGCTTTGGGTCTGGCTCAGGCCCAGGGTTTGGCGCAGTACGGAAAATGCCGAAACACTTACCGGCACCATCAGCACGGTCTCGGAAAAGCGCGGCACCGAGCCTGCCTGGTCACTCACGCCTGATGCCAGCGGCCGGCCATTGACGTCCAGGTCCAGGGCGATGCCGCTGTAGTCGATGGCCGTTTCATTGGGGTTCTGTACCCGCAGCTTCACGGCGAAACGCACTTCCAGGTCTTGGCTTTGCAGGGGCTCGATCCCCACCACCGTGATGTTGACCGGGTCGCGGTGGGGGAACAGCGCGCAGGCGCTCAAGGTCAGCAGCAGTAACGATAGAACCATGAGCTTGCGCATCTGAAAGTTGCTCCTATTGCGTAACGTCCGGGTCTTGCATGACTTTGAGGGTAGAAGACTCCGGGTCGAATTCGTCTTCTTCCAGCTCTATGAACTCTTCGGGCAGGAAAATGTTCAGCACGATCGCACAAAATGCGCCCACGGTGATCGGCGATTCAAAGATGTTGTGCAGGGCCTTGGGCAGGTCGCGCAACACTTCCGGCACGGCGGCGACGCCCAGGCCCATGCCCAGGGAGATCGCCACGATCAGCACGTTGCGTCGGTGCAGCCCGGCTTCGGCGAGGATCTTGATTCCGGCCACGGCCACGGTGCCGAACATGATCAGCGTCGCGCCACCGAGCACCGGCTTGGGCATCAGTTGCAGTACCGCGCCGATCATCGGGAACAACCCCAGCAACACCAACAGGCCGGCGATAAAGTACGCCACGTAGCGGCTGGCCACACCGGTCAGCTGGATCACGCCGTTGTTCTGGGCGAAGGTCACCATCGGCAGGCTGTTGAAGGTGGCGGCCATGGCCGAATTGAGGCCGTCGGCCAGCAGCCCGGACTTGATGCGCTTGATATACAGCGGGCCCTTGACCGGCTGTTGCGAAATCATCGAGTTGGCGGTCAGGTCACCGGCCGCTTCAAGCGGCGAAATCAGGAAGATCACGGCAACCGGGATAAACGCGACCCAATCGAACGAGAAACCGTACTTGAACGGCACCGGTACGCTGATCAGCGGCACCTGGGGCAGGGCGGCCATGTCCACGCGGCCCATCCACCAAGCCACGACAAAGCCCAGGGTCAGGCCGATCACGATCGAACCCAGGCGCAGGAACGGGTTGCTGAAGCGGTTCAGAACCACGATGGTCAGCAGCACCAGTGCCGCCAGCCCCATGTTGCCCGCCGCGCCCAGGTCGCTGGAGCCAAAGCCGCCGGCCATGTCGGTGACCGCCACCTTGATCAGCGACAAACCCATCAGGGTAATGATGGTGCCGGTGACAACCGGGGTGATCAGTTTGCGCAGTTTGCCGATGAACTGGCTGAGCACCACTTCGATAAAGGCTGCAAAAAAACAGATACCGAAGATCGTCGAGAGAATTTCATCGGTCCCGCCGCCCCGGGCCTTGACCATGAAGCCGGCGCTGAGGATCACACTGATAAACGAAAAACTGGTGCCCTGCAGGCACAGCAGGCCGGAACCCACCGGGCCGAACTTGCGCGCCTGCACAAAAGTCCCCAGCCCCGAGACGAACAGCGCCATGCTCACCAGGTACGGCACTTCACTACCCAGTCCCAGAACACCGCCTACAATCAGGGTGGGCGTGATGATCCCGACGAAACTGGCGAGCACGTGTTGTAACGCGGCAAAGATCGCCGCGGTGAAGTGCGGACGGTCTTCCAGGCCGTAGATCAGGTCGGATTTATAGCGCGGTTGGGGGGCATGAGCGTCAGACAAAATGAGGGCTCGGGTCAGAAAATGGAGACGCAGGATGCCAGAAACTGCTAATCGTCAGAAGTGTAAAAAAATATTTATAAAGACCCTGCATAAACCGCCGGTGCTTGCCGATAGCCTGGGCAGGTCACCTATCAATTACAACAATGGTGACCAAGGTCTGAGCCGCGCGTTGACGCCGACGGATCGTTCGCGGCAGGGACGCATGCAAACACATCTTATGAGAGCGCATCTATGTCCCTTCGCCATCTGAATATTGCCCCTCGAGCTTCTCTCGGTTTTGCATTGATTGCCTTATTGGTCGTGGTATTGGGAATGTTTGCGGTTAATCGCATGACGTTGATGCGTCAGGCGTCGGCGGACATGGCCACCAACCAACTGCCCAGCGTCACTTATCTAGGGGTTATCACGGAGAACGTACTGCGCTTGCGTATCCTGTCATTTCGGGTGCTGGTCAACCGTGAGGCGGCGGGCCTGCAGGAGGCCGAAACCCGTATCGGTGTATTGCTTGATAAAGTGAAAACCGCTCAGGCCGGTTATGCGGTGATGCCAGCCGGCCCGGAGGAGGCGGCCTTGTACAAGACGTTTATCGTCACCCTGGACAACTACATCAAGGCCCAGGCCGAGATGCTGGCTTTGTCCAAGCAAGGCAAGCTCGATGAGATGCGTACCCTGATCAACACCCGCATCAAGGACGGCACCGATCAGATGGGCGAACAGTTGAACAAGCTGATCGCGATCAATGTGGCCGATGCCCGGCAGGCCAATGATGATGCCGAGCAGAGTTATCAAAGTGCCATCATCGGTGTCGTCGTGGTCTCGGTAGTAGCCGCTTTGCTGACAGTGTGTCTGGCCTGGGCGCTGACCAGGAGCATCGTCACGCCATTGCGCAAAGCCGTGGAAGTGGCCGAGACCATCGCCGGTGGCAACCTCAGCAAAGTGATCGAGGACGATGGCAAGGACGAACCGGCGCGTTTGCTCAGTGCCTTGTCCGCCATGCAAGCCAACCTGCGCCAGACCATCCAGCATATCGCCGGCTCCGCCACACAGTTGTCCTCCGCCGCCGAAGAGCTGAGTGCGGTCACCGAGGAAGCGTCCCGGGGCCTGCAACAACAGAACAATGAAATCGACCAGGCCGCCACGGCCGTCAACGAAATGACCGCTGCCGTGGAAGAGGTGGCGCGTAACGCGGTGTCGACCTCCGAAGCGTCCGGCCAGTCCAACCAGGCCGCCCGTGCGGGACGCGACCGCGTGGTCGAAACCGTCGAGGCCATCCAGACGATGACCCAGGATGTGCAAAACACCTCGGTGCTGATCGAAGGCCTGGCGTCCCAGGGGCGTGATATCGGCAAAGTGCTGGACGTGATTCGCGCGATTGCCGAACAGACCAACCTGCTGGCGCTCAACGCGGCGATTGAAGCGGCCCGCGCCGGTGAAGCCGGGCGCGGTTTCGCGGTGGTGGCCGACGAAGTGCGGGCGCTGGCCCATCGCACAGCACAGTCGACTCAAGAGATCGAAAAAATGGTCGCCGGCATCCAGAGCGGAACCGGCGAAGCCGTGCAGTCGATGCAGCAGAGCAACCAGCGTACCCATGCCACCCTGGAAATGGCTCGCGCCGCCGGTGTGGCCCTGGAGCAGATCACTCAATCGATCAGTCTGATCAACGAGCGCAACCTGGTGATTGCCAGTGCCTCGGAAGAGCAAGCCCAAGTGTCCCGCGAAGTGGACCGCAATCTGGTTAACATCCGCGACCTGGCGACCCAGTCGGCGGCGGGTGCCAACCAGACCAGCTCGGCCAGCCATGAACTGTCGCGCCTGGCGGTGGACCTGAATGGGATGGTGGCGCGCTTCGTCATCTGACCTGCAATAAGGCCAAAAATGTAGGAGTGTAGGAGTGTGGGAGGGGGCTTGCTCCCGATAGCGGTGAATCAGCTAGAACAGCTGTGGCTGACACACTGCAATCGGGAGCAAGTCGAATCGTCGCACCGCCCCTCCCACAATTGCTCTCTTTTTTGTGTCAGAGGCTATGGCTTCCACACCCCCGGGTTCACCAGGTTCGTCGGCTTTTGCCCGGCCAGCGCCTGCAACAGATTATCCACCGCACACTTGGCCATCGCCTCGCGCGTCTCTTGGGTTGCCGAGCCGATATGCGGCGTGGCGACCACGTTGTTCAACCGCAGCAACGGCGACTCGTGATTGAGCGGCTCACGCTCGAACACATCCAGCCCCGCCGCCCGGATGGTGCGCTGCTGCAAGGCTTCGACCAACGCCGCTTCGTCCACCACCTTGCCCCGCGAGATGTTGATGAAGATCGTCTCCGGCCCCATCCGCCTGAATGCTTCGGCGCCAATCAGCTTCTCGGTTTCGGCGGTCAGCGGCAAGGTCAGGCAGACAAAGTCAGCCTCTTGCAGCAAGTCGTTCAGGCTGCGGTACTGCGCGCCGAAACGCTGTTCCACCTGCGGCTTGGGCGAGTGGCTGTGGTAGATCACCGGCATGCCGAAGCCGAAATGCCCGCGCTGCGCCAGGGCTTCACCAATGCGCCCCATGCCGATGATGCCCAGGGTTTTGCCGTGCACGTCGGTACCGAAGTGCGCCGGGCCGATGTTCTTGTTCCATTGGCCGGCGCGCACCATGTCGGCCAGCTCGACCACCCGGCGTGCGGTGGCCAGGATCAACGCAAAACCGGTGTCGGCGGTGGTTTCGGTGAGCACGTCCGGGGTGTTGCTGAGCAGGATGCCGCGCCGGGTCAGGTAGTCGATGTCGTAGTTGTCGACCCCCACCGAGACGCTGGCCACCGCTTCCAGGTAGGGCGCCAGGTCCAACAGTTTGGCATCCAGGCGCAGGCTGGCGCCGAGCAGGCCATGGGCGCTGGGCAACGCGTCGCGCAGTTTGGCCAGGCCCGTGTCGTCCAGCGCGTCGATCAGCGTGACATCGGCCTGTTCATGCAGGCGAGCCATCAGCGGCGCGGAGAGTTTTTTGTACAGCACAACAGACTTTTTCATGAGGTTTTGACCTTCAACTCCAGGGTTGGCGCCCGTACGCGATCGCTGGCGCCGGGCTTGAGGAAAATCGTCAGCACCACCGACAGCAGCAACGCGCCGCTCATCAGCAGGTACGAGGCGCCGGGCGAGCCGGTGCTGCTATTGAGGTAACCCACCAGGTACGAACCACCGAATGAACCCAGCGCGCCCATGCTGTTGATCAGCGCCATGGCGCCACCGGCGACGTTGGCCGGCAGGATTTCCGGGACGATGGCGAAGAACGGACCGTAGGGCGCGTACATGCAGGCTCCGGCGATCACCAGCAAGGTGTAGGACCACCAGAAATGTTCGGCGCCAAGCGTGTAGGAGCCGTAGAACGCGATGGAGGCAATCAGCAACGGTGGCCACACAAAGCGTTTACGCTTTTGCAGTTTGTCCGAGCCCCACGACACCACCAGCATGCCGATCACCGCCGCGAGATAAGGCAGGGCCGACAACCAGCCGGCCTCGACCATATCCATTTTCAAACCCGCCTTGAGGATCGACGGCAGCCACAACACAAAGCCGTACACGCCGATGCTCCAGCAGAAAAACTGCAGGGCCAACACGATCACCTTGGGTGAGCGGAAGGCTTCGGCGTAGTTCTTCACCGCCTTGATGCCCACCTGCTCGGCGGCCAGGGCGCTCTCCAGATCCTGTTTCTCGCTGTCGCTTAGCCATTTGGCGTCCTTGGGCCGCTCATCGGCCAGGCGCCACCAGATAAAGGCCCAGATCACCGCCGGCAAACCTTCGATGATGAACATCCAGCGCCAGCTGAAGTGCTGCACCAGGTAGCCCGAGACCACCGACATCCACAGCATGGTCACCGGGTTGCCGAGGATCAGGAACGTATTGGCGCGCGAGCGCTCGGCACGGGTGAACCAGTGGCACAGGTACACCAGCATCGCCGGCATCACGGCCGCTTCAACCACCCCTAGCATGAAGCGGATGGTGATCAGCATATAGGCGTTGGACACCACGCCGGTCAGCGTCGCCAAGCCACCCCAGAAGATCAGGCTGACAAAGATCAGCTTTTTAACGCTGCGCTTCTGGGCGTACATTGCCCCCGGCACCTGGAAGAAAAAGTAGCCCAGGAAAAACAGCGCGCCGAGCAGCGACGACATTCCGGGGGTAATCATCAGGTCTTCGGCCATCCCGGAGGCGGCGGCGAAGCCATAGTTGGCGCGGTCCAGATAGGCCAGGCTGTAGGTGATAAAAACGATCGGCATGATGTACCACCAGCGGCGGGTGGCGAGTTTCACGGTATCCATGGTGTTGCTCCTGAGCTTGTTGTAGTTGTTGCAACAGGTTGTGGTGTGCGGGCTTGCCCCGCGCCGGGCTGCGGCGCCTTTGCTCAGCTCGCCTTCTGTGCCAGCGGCAGGTCTGCCCTGAACGGCAAGCCTTCCATATCGCCACGGCTCTGCACGGCACGGCTGCCGATCCAGTTACCGCGCTGCACGGCCTCGGGGAAACTGAGGTTTTCCAGCAGGGCACTGACCATGCCGACGGCGAAACCATCGCCGGCACCGACGGTATCCACCACGGTTTCCACCGGCACGGCGGCGATGAAGCCTTGGTCCATGCGGGTCCGGTAGTAAGCCCCATCCGGCCCCAGCTTGATCGCCACGGCCTCGGCGCCCTGGTCCAGGTAGAAGGCGGCAATATCGGCCGGGTCATCAAAGCCGGTGAGCAAACGGCCTTCGCTCAAGCCCGGTAATACCCAGTCGGCCAGGGCGGCGAGGGCATTGATCTCGCGGATCATCTGCTGCTCGTCGGGCCATAGCGATGGGCGCAGGTTCGGGTCGAACGACACGCTGCGCCCGGCCTTGCGCATTTGCATCATCAACTCGCGGGACAGTGCTCGCGTGGCGTCGGACAAGGCCGCTGGAATGCCGGTGGCGTGCAGGTGGCGCGCTTGCAGCAATGCCGGTTGGATGGCCTCGATAGACAAGTGGCTGGCCGCCGAGCCTTTGCGAAAGTATTCGACCTGGGGATCGGCGCCGCTGTCTTCACGGGACTTGAGTTGAAAACCGGTGGGATGCAGCGGGTCGACCGCTACGTGGCGGCAGTCCAGCCCTTCTTTTTTCAGGCTGTCGAGCACAAAACGGCCCAGGGAATCATTGCCCACCCGGCTCAGCCAGGCCACGTTGAACCCCAGGCGCGACAGGCCGATGGCGACATTGCTGTCGGCCCCGGCAATGCGCTTGTGAAACTGCGCCACCTGCGCCAGGTCGCCGGTCTGTTCAGCGACGAACATCGTCATGGTTTCACCAAACGACAGGATATCGAGCTTAGACATGGGCATTCTCCAGACGGGGCTGGCCAAGGGTGGCGAGGGCGGCGACCTGCTGGGCGGTGACCTGGACCAGGTCATCGCCTTGCAACGGAAATTCCACGGCCCGCGTAATACCTTGGGTCATGTGCTTGAGCAGTTGTTCCCACAGATGCAGGTCGGTGGGGCCGGGCGGCAGGGCGACGAGCTTGCCGTCCTGGCGACGGGCCACGGCTTTGCAGTGCAGGTAGTCCACATGCCGGCCGAGCAGGCGGGCGGCGGTGAGGGCGGACTGGTCCTGCCACTGCCAGTTGCCGATGTCGAAGGTCATCTTGACCGGCAGGCCGAGGCGCTCCACTTCACTGAAAAAGCGTTGCATCGGCTCGATACGCCCACCGTGCAACGTCTGGTCGTTTTCCACCAGGAGCCGGACCGGGTGACGGCTGAGCAGGGCGTGCAGGCTTTGCAGGTCGTTGGTGTCGGTGAAGTAACCCAGGGACACCTTCAACCAGCGCGAACCGAAAGCCAGGGCGCGATCCAGGGTCGCGGCCAGTTCAGCATTGGGCTGGGCGCGACCGGCGACCCAGAGTTCCAGGGGCGATGAGAACACCGATTCCAAATGCTGCTGCGCCGCTGCCTGGGCCAGTTCGCCAGGGTGCTCGTCGGTCAACAGTTCTTCGCGCCATTCGATGCGTTGGGCACCGGCAGCGCTGAGCACCTGGACAAAACTCAATTGGCCCTGCTGGCGGACCAGGTCGGCGCCGTAGCTGGAAAGGCTGATGGAGACGGGGTATTTATGCATTGTTGTGTACCTCTGAAACCGGTTTCATTTTTTTGTGCAAAGGAAGGTGCAAAGAAAGGTGAAAGACATTTAAAGGCGCCGAGTGGAGCCCCGCACGATCAACTCGGGCAGGAAGTCCAGGGTGCGCGTGGGATCGGTGTCGCCGCGCAAGCGCTTGAGCAAACAGTCAAACGCACTGGCGCCGATCGCCTCGGTCGGCTGGGCGAGGGCGGTGATGCCACTGCCCACCAGCGGATACCAGTCCAGGTCATCCAGGGCGAGCAGGCCAACGTCGTCGAACAAGTGGCAGCCCAACGCCTTGAGCGCGCGGGTGCAGGCCAGCGCGGCGACGCCGTTGGCGCAGAACAGCGCCTTGGCGCCGGGCTTGGCGAGAAAGACTTGCAGGTTGTTTTCCAGCGCCTCATCGAGCTCCAGCACCTTGCCGGTCAACCCTGGGCGGCGGTCGATCTCGGCAATGAAACTGGCCTGGCGCTCCAGGCGCGAGCTGGTGCCGTCGGCCGCTTCACTGACCATCAACACATCGCGGTAGCCCTGCTGCTGGAGATGCTCCAGCGCCATGCGCACGGCGGCCGGGTTATCCAGCCCCACCAGGTCGCTGTGCAACGGTTCTACCTTTCGGTCTATCAGCACCAGGGGCATTTCCCGTTGCAGCTCCAGCAGTTGGTCGAGGTGATGGCCGAGGGTATTCACGATCAGCCCTTCGATGTTGTACGAACGCAGCGCCGCCAGGTGCTGGCGCTCCTGCTCGTCATCGCGGTCGGTGTTGCACACCACCAGGCTGTAGCCGTGCCGGCGGCAGGCGGTTTCGACGCCATGCATCACCGCAATGGAGTAGGGGTTGCGGATATCCGCCACCAACATGCCGATCAGGCGTGTGCGGCCACGTTTCAGGCCGCGGGCCATCTGGTTGGGGCGGTAGCCGAGGGCTTCGATGGCGTGTTCGATGCGCAGGGCAATGGCATCGGAGAGCAGCGCGCGGTCATCGCCGATAAAGCGCGACACGCTGGCCTTGGACACCCCGGCGCGCTCGGCGACGTCGAGCATGGTCACGCGGCTGCGCTGGGCGGCGGAAAATGGAGTCACGGCAGAACCTTTCTTATTGGATTTGGTGTTTCACTGAAACCGGTTTCAGAAAACACTAGTCAACCGGCCTCGTCAAGAATTTCTTGGTGATGGCTCTGTCGTCAGACGCTGAAAAGCGGACGAATGGCGCTGCTACCTGTGAAATCTGACAGTATCAGCCGGCGTAAAGGAGGTGTTCAATTGCACCAACAGCGCCTGAGCCGTCTGAGTTTTTAGACAAAAAGGCGCATCGAGAGTGATTGAGTTGCGGGAGGTTTCGATGACCACTTCCAATACAACCCAGCCGAATGCGAATGGTCCTTCGGGCCCTGGCGGTATCCTCGTGCTGGATAAGCCAAAAGTCGTCGATGCACTACCGGATGGGTTGATCCCCGCTAAATTTTATTTCGACGATTTGAAGATGTTGCTTGAAACGCCTTGGGCGGTTTTACCCGCTACAGGCAGGTTCCAATATGTGATTTTTGAGTGGGCTGTCCATGGCGCCAGACCCGCCGATACCCCCCCGTTCGAACTGGTTGGCCCGCTGACGGATGCCGACTTTCCCATATCGCTGACGATTCCTCGGGCCTTTTTACTGAGCAGCGCTGTCGTTGATCTCAGGTATCGGATCCATAACACCCGGCCAGATAGTCCCAGCGTCGATACCTCTGAAACGGTGACTATCAGAATCGACCGCGATGCCCCTGGTGCTGGCGCGTTCCTTCCTCCTGCGATTTTCCCGATAGATCCGATAACTCAGGACTACCTGGACAACAATCCCATGGTGCCCATGGAAATCCCTCCGGGCTATCGAGGACGTGAGGTCGGTGACAAGGTACATATGTATTTTTCTGACCTGAATATGCTGCCAACGGGCTTGCCGACACTGACCTCGCTACCGCTGACGAGTGCCAATGGCCGCATTTTTGTAGAGGTGCCCAACGACGTGTTCCGCAGGTTCCCGGGTGCTCTCTGGCTGTTCTGTTTTTATCGTCTGGAGGACCGTGCCGGAAATGTGAACCCGGAATTTTCACAGGTGGCGCGGGTCGGGCTGCAAACCGACCTTCCTCCCATCATGTACACACGCCCCCGGTTTCCCCAATCCGAGTCCCACCCCAACCGGTATTTGACCTGCAGCACTCAGCCGCCGATTTGGTTAGGGGTCGAGGTACACATTCCCCCCGATCCGAACATCCTTGATGGGGATTTGATCACGCTCAGGTTTCAAGGGTATGGCCAATACCCTGATGTCAATCCAGACCCCAACATTGTGGAAACCCTTGAGCATTATTGGGACGCGGGAGGGGATGCAGCCGGCTTCAACTTCTGGATCCGTGATGTGGAACGTCTGATCCGCCCATTGAAAGAGAACGCAGGTGGGGAGGCTAGCTATTTGGTGTCCAGAGCGGGGGCGATCATAGGCCGCTCCGCCTCTAGGTTCGTGCAGTTCGACCGTGTGGTGCTGACGTCGCCACCGCCGCCCGACCCCATCTACTGCTGGATTGACGGTAATGGCCCCGAGCCTTGAGCCGAGTCATCCCAGCGCATGAATGTTGGGCTACATCGCTCTGATGGATGTTTTTTCGAGTCAGCGTGGTTGGCTGAATGCCATCGACGGGAGCGAGCGTGTCTGTTTAAAACACCAAGGAGAGACCGAAATGACTAAAAAACGTGGTTCGACTACTGCACCTGCGCCTTTGGTTCTCAATGCGCCTACGATCGTTGAAGCGCTGGATGATGCAACCGGCCTTATTCCTGCGTCGGTTGCACCTGTAGGTATTAACGTGGAATTGAGTACGGGGGTAGCGTCAAGGAACACCGATTGGATGAGCATCGAGATTCGCGCTACTGATGTGATTCCGCCCACGTGGGTCACCTTGGTAGCGCCCTATCAACTAACCGCCATTACCCCCCCGGTTCCGCCCGTTATCACCAGGTTCGTCCCCGCGCCGGCACCCCAGTTCCGACATGGTTTCTACGAGCTTAGAAATACCCAGTACCGTAATCTAGCGGGCATACCGGGAATCCCCGTCGACAGCTCCAATCCGGGGGCATTTCGGGTCGATACCATTGCGCCTTATGCCGTTGAGTCATCCCGTGAGCAACCGGATGTTCCGGAGTTTGTCAACGCGCCGCCGGGCACCGTGATCAACAATGCGTTCCTGATACAAGAAGGTGGCCTGGAGATCCGCATTCCAGCGAACGGTTATCCCTCGCAGCCGGGGCAATTCGAAGAAGGGGACAGGTTTTTTGTTTACTTCAGTCCGGTAATGGACCCGCGTCCCGAGCATTTGGTCAGCGATCCACTAGGGATACCGATGCTGACTACGGGGGGCACTTTCTTCCTGCCGGCCGCTCAGATAATTTTGAGTGGTTTGTACTATGTTTTCTACACCATCCGTGATCGGGCCGGTAACGTCAGCCGCCCTTCGTTCAATGATTTTCGTACCGTTGCATTGCTTGAAGATCCCCAGCTATTGCCAGTCCACATTCCATTGGCGCCCGCCCCGCTCAACGGCAGTACCGATGATCTGCTCGATATTCTGGATTATGTGCAAGGTATTGACGTTCATATTGAAGAGTACCTTCATCATGCGATCGGGCTGGACAGGTTCGAGTTGCAATGGGGTACGCAGCCATATGGGACGCAAACGCCAGCGCTTAGCGGATTTGACGTTATCTTCAGTAATATGAACGACGCGATCAAGGCCGCATATACCGCAACACTGGGGCCGCAGACTGTGATCGTGCGCTATCGTACCGACCGAAATGGCGTTCTCTTTGACTCTCCCGACAAAACCGTGCGACTTGATTTGTCGGTGGAAGGCCCGATTCTTCCTGGCACCCTTGAACCGGGAGATGTAAACCCTGGACTGCAACTGGCACAGGTGTATGGTGCGGTTTCGACTCCCGAGTTGAATACCCTGCGCATCGTCGACGCGAATCAACCTGTCACGATTGTGATTCCGCTCTGGACCGCTGCAGCGGCGCCCCATGCGAACAACAGGTTTTTCCTGTTCTGGGGCGTCACCCGAGAGCGCGTCGGGCCTTTTAACCTCAGTACCCTGACGCCCGGGGCGGATGCGACGTTCCCCATCCCGTGGGACGTAGTGGCTAGACATGGTAATGGCATGCAGCCGGTCAGCTACGTAGTCACCGGCCCCGGCACCACTAATGAAAACCCATCGGGTGTTACCACCGTCAACGTGATCGATGCCGTGACGGAGATATTGCAAGCTGCTCAATTCCGGCATCTTGATGCCAACGCTGAGTGGAGCTGCGTGTCCTTGCAGAGTCGTGGCCCTGGGGTGCCACCGACGCTCTTTGCCGAGCTTTTCATTCCAGCAGATCCAAGACTGGTGGTCGGTAATGATGTGAGAGTAACCGTGACTATTTGGAGCGAGGCCTTTGGTTTTCCACCGGGCCCATTCACGCAAGTCTTTACCCACCCATCGTTGAGCCAGGATGACGTGGATAATGGCTTCATTGTCGAAATTATTTACGGTGCATTCCTCAAGCAGTCTGTGATTGGGCCTTGCGAAGTGACCTACAGCACAGTGGTGAGCAGCGGAGCGACCGGTAACAGTGAACTGGCCGAGGTTTACTCGGTATTTTCCAATCCGGAGACCTACTGCGACGGTATGACTATCGTGAGACCTTAAGCGAGCTGTTCGTTGGAACCGTCAAAGGGAAGCGTCGCTTCCCTTTGACGTATCCGGCAGTTGGTAGTTGAAAATAGGCATTCTAGAAGCTGAGCTCGCAGGTTCACCTCGATCGCCTTATATTTCTGAAGCTATGTATTGCCCGCCGCTACATCCTGTTCAGATTAATCCTACATCCTTGGGTAAGTTCACTCAGTAATCTCTGCGCCGCACAGGTAAGGCTCCATTCCGAGGGAACGAGCCAAACCGTTTCAAAGGCACTAGCCCAGAGAGTGAAAACCTATGTCCGTGTTAACCAACTTCGAGCTCAAACCCTTGAGCAAGATGATGAAAGTTCAAACTATTACTTTTCTTATGTTTGCCGCTTTTCAATCGAGCGCACACGCTGTTCAACTGATTGGCGAGTCAAAAACCATTGAGGCCGGTGAACTACCCAATGACTGGCAACTGGATATGAAGTCCGAGCTGACCGTTAATGGTGCCCGGGCACAGCATATTCTGGTCAACGATTCGGCGTTGATTGTCAATGCGGGCAGCCTGATTGATGATGTCCGTGCCACCCAGGGATCGTCCGTCAGCCTGAACGGCGCTACCGTCGATTCATCTCACGCTGTGTTCGGCGCAGTGCGCCTGGATGACAGCAATGCTCTCATTCATGACAGCAACATCACTAGCCATACCACCGTAGGCCTGCAAACATTCCAGAGCTTCGACTCCGATAAAGGGGGCGTTGCCGAAGTATTCAATAGCACCATTCGTGGCCATATCGGCGGGGCGATTGCGGCGGGCAATAGTGAACTGCACTTCAGTCAAAACACATTGGTTGAAGGCACCGGCGCCGACAGTTTTGGCGTGTTTGTCGACAGGGCAACGGTCACTGCCAGCCAAAGCCGAATCATCGGCGGCAAAAACGGCGTGTTGTTCACTGATGACTATGACGAAGGCGGCGTGGGTAAACTGGTACTGGATAACTCCAGTGTCGAGGGCCGCAGCGGTTCCGCCATCGTGGTTAATGGTGAGCAGGGTTCGACCCCACGAGCAGAAATCGATGTGCGTAACGGCTCCACGTTGATCGGTGGCAACGGCACATTGCTGGAAGTTAACGGCGGCGCCACGGCGAGTATGAATGTCGACAACAGCCAATTGAAGGGTGACGTCATTGTCGAGGATGGCAGCAGCGCAGATTTGAAGCTGCAGAACCACGCCAGCCTGACCGGCCAATTGCAGAATGTCACCCGCCTGGATATCGGCGACCAGTCTTTTTGGGAACTCACAGGCGACAGCCAGGTTGGCGCACTGAGCCTGGCGGGCGGTACGGTGAAGTTCGGTCACACCGACGCGTTCTATCAGCTGGATCTGGACAGCCTCGACGGTAACGGCACCTTCGTCATGGGCACCGATTTCGCGCGTGGCGTCACGGACTTCCTGAATATCGAAGGCGAGGCCAAAGGCAATCACCGCCTGTTGCTCGCGGCCAGTGGTGCGGAACCGGTCAATCCGGAGGATATTCGCATCGTGCATACCGGCGGAGGCGACGCGCAATTTTCCCTGGTCGGTGATGTGGTCGACGTAGGTGCTTACTCCTACGGCCTGAAGAAGGAAGGCACTGACTGGTTCCTTGACCCGAACAACCGCGTGATAAGCCCAGGCACTCGCTCGGTACTGGCCTTGTTCAATACCGCACCGACCGTATGGTACGGTGAGGCGACCTCACTGCGTACACGCATGGGTGAGTTGCGTTTCGAGCCGGGTCAGGCGGGGGTGTGGATCCGGGGCTATGGCAATAAGTACAAGGTGGCCGACAGCACGGGTGTTGGTTACAGCCAGAACCAACAGGGCTTTACCTTGGGCGCCGATACTCCGTTGGCCGACAGTCAGTGGCTGGTGGGGGTAATGGCGGGTCACAGCACCTCGGACTTGAACCTCAAGCGCGGCACTTCCGGTAACGTGAAGAGCTACTACCTGGGTGCCTACGCGACGTGGTTGGACGAGGAAAGCGGTCTGTATTTCGATGCGGTCGCGAAGGTCAACCGGTTCCATAATGAGTCCAAGGTTGGGCTCAGTGACGGAACTTCGTCCAAAGGCAAGTACAACAACACCGGTGGCGGTTTGTCGGCGGAGGTCGGTCGCAACATCAAGTTGGACGATGGGTTCTTCGTCGAGCCGTATGCGCAGATGTCCACCGTAGTCATCCAGGGCGGCAGTTACAGCCTGGATAACGGTCTGCAAGCCAAGGGCGAGCGCACCCGCTCGATACTGGCCAAGGCCGGTGCGACCGTGGGGCGTGACATCCAACTCGACAGCGGCAGTGTGCTACAGCCTTATTTACGGGCAGCGATGGTGCATGAGTTTGCCAATAACAATAAGGTTTCGGTCAATAACAATGTGTTCAACAACGATCTGTCCGGTTCCCGAGCAGAATTCGGTGCGGGTGTGGCTGTGAAGTTGTCGCAGAACCTTCAATTGCATGCCGATCTTGAGCACAGCAGCGGCGGTAAGGTTGAGCAGCCTTGGGGCGCCAACGTGGGGGTTCGTTACACCTGGTAATTACACGCTATGCAAAAACGCCCGTATCGAGAGATACGGGCGTTTTTGCATGTGGCATGACCATCAACTGGTCAGGTTGAAGTCGACTTCGACCAAATGTGGATTTCCGTTGGCATCGGCATCGGTAGTAGCATGCAATGTACCTCTGATTTTAATGACACCCGGGGCCAGCCCCATGATGATCAAATCGCCTTTAATGCCACTGACCGTATAGTGTGCCGTGGGCGATTTTACCGAGTACCAGACTTCAACGCTGGTAAATTCCTGCTCCTCCAATTTGATTACCTTGCCGACTTCAATACTATCGGGCACCTGAATAAATAGTTCTTTGATGGTGGCCGCGTTATCGGCATGCCGGGCATTGACTCTAAAGACCGCCAGCTCGTAATTGCGGGATAGGGTGGTGGTCTGAAAATGAACGGGAGCGGAATCGATACGTGCGTCGAAGGTACCCGACGCATTGATTCGTTTTGGGCCCAATGCCTTTTGTTGCTCGGGGGTTAAAATTTGCGCTTGTACAGTCATGATCGCTTCTCCATCGCGGGTGGTTGTGCGAATAACAGAGGCATCAGCGGCTCTGTCTGAAGCATGTAATAGCAGAGTGTCTAACCTGTAAACTGTCAGAAATAACAGTATACGTAGACCGTAATGTATGAGCGTTTCTCGACGGATCAAATAGTCTAAGTGCACATTTTTAATTCGTTTGAGTACTAACTCAAACCGCTTCTGGCAGGTTCACATGGGGATACTCGGCCCAGTCCAGCTCAGCGTCTAAAAGCAGGTGCGGTGTCAGCTGAACAGCCCGGCGGCGATATTGATCGAGAACCCCAGAATCGCCGTATTGAACAGAAACCCGATCAACGATTGCCCCAGCACCACCTTGCGCAGGCTGCGCGTGGCCACGCCCACATCGGACGTCTGCACCGCCACGCTGATGGTGAAGGAGAAATACAGGAAGTCCCAATAGTTCGGCGTGAGCAGCCCTTCGGCAAAGCGCAGTGCCGGTTCCTTGCCCTCCCAGGTGTAATAGAGGCGAGCGTAGTGCACGCTGAAAATCACCCCGATCAACAACCACGAGCCGATGACCGTCAACCCGGTGAAGCCGTAATGCAACAGGCGCTCGGTGGGGGCCAGGTCTTTACTGCCGATCAGCTCGAACGTGATGGCGGCGAGGCTGGCGATGGCCGCGATGCAGACCATGAACAGCACCAGGCCGGCGTTTTCATCCTCGATTTCCGCGATGCGTTTTACATCCTGCGCCTTGGCGCGGATGGTCAGCCACAGCATCAGGACCAGATAGGTCCACACGCCGGCGTTCCAGCCGATGAGGATTTTGCCCAGGAGGGTGTCGGACGGTGCCAGGATGCCCACCGCAATGCCCATTACAGCGGCGGTGGAGAGGCGAGGGTGGGTGCGGGCTAGAAAGGGCATAGGTGCTCACAACTCAGGGGTTGTGAGCACCATAGCATCACTCGGTCTTATGGCGCTTGCGCACCAACTTCATGACCACCACAAAGAACACCGGCACAAACACCACCGCCAATGTCGCCGTGATCATTCCGCCGATCACCCCCGTACCAATCGCCTGCTGGCTCGCCGAACTGGCACCGGTGGCAATCGCCAGCGGCACCACGCCGAGAATGAACGCCAGCGACGTCATGATGATCGGCCGCAGGCGCAACCGCGCAGCCTTCAAGGTGGCGTCGATCAGGTCGTCGCCCTGCTGGTACAGGTCCTTGGCGAACTCGATGATCAAGATCGCGTTCTTCGCCGACAGGCCGATGATGGTGATCAGGCCCACCTTGAAGAACACATCGTTGGGCATGCCCCGCAAGGCCACGGCCACGACCGCGCCAAGCACACCCAGCGGCACCACCAGCAATACCGAGGTCGGGATCGACCAGCTTTCGTACAGCGCCGCCAGGCACAGGAACACGATCAGCAGCGACAGACCAAGCAACAGCGGCGCCTGGGAGCCGGACAAGCGCTCCTGCAACGACAGCCCCGTCCATTCCTGGCCCAGGCCCGCCGGCAGTTGGCTGACCAGGCGCTGGATCTCTTGCATGGCCTCGCCGGTACTGTGACCCGGCGCCGGTTCACCACTGATGGCGATGGCCGGGTAGCCGTTGTAGCGCGTCAACTGCGTCGGGCCCTGAGTCCATTTGGCTTCGACAAACGCCGACAGGGGCACCATCTTCCCGGCGTTGTTGCGTACGTTGATCTTCATCAAGTCCGCCACCTGGCTGCGCTGGTCGCCTTCGGCCTGCACCACCACCCGCTGCATGCGGCCCTGGTTGGGGAAGTCGTTGATATAGGCCGAGCCGACGGCCGAGGACAACACATTACCCACATCGGCGAACGAAACGCCCAAGGCGTTGGCTCGCTTGCGGTCAACCTGCAACTGCACTTGAGGCGCTTCGGCCAGGGCGCTTTCGCGTACGTTGGCCAGGATCGGGCTTTTTTCCGCCGCCGCCAGCAGCTCGGTGCGGGCTGCCATCAAGCCGGCATGGCCGACGCCACCGCGATCCTGCAAACGGAACTCGAAACCGCTGGAGGTGCCCAGGCCATCGACCGGCGGGGGCAGGATCGCGTAGGCAACGGCGTCCTTGAGTTCGGTGAAGGCCATGTTGGCGCGCTCGGCAATCGATGCGGCAGCGTCATCGCTGCCACGTTCCGACCAATCCTTGAGCGTGGTAAACGCCAACGCCGCGTTCTGCCCGGAACCGGAGAAACTGAAACCCATGATCATGGTGGTATCACCCACCCCAGGTTCTTCGGCGTTGTGCGCTTCGATCTGCTCGGCCACCTGCACCGTGCGGTTCTTGCTCGCACCCGGCGGCAGTTGGATATCGGTGATGGTGTAGCCCTGGTCTTCCACCGGCAGGAACGAGGAGGGCAGGCGGCTGAACATCCACCCCAGGCCCACCAGCAATACCACGTAGATCAGCAAATAGCGGCCGCTGCGCTTGAGCGCATAGGCCACCCAGCCTTCGTAGCGGTCGGTGAGGTTTTCAAAGCGACGGTTGAACCAGCCGAAAAAACCGCCCTTGGTGTGGTGTTCGCCCTTGGCAATCGGCTTGAGCAGGGTCGCGCACAAGGCGGGTGTCAAGGTCAGGGCCAGAAACGCCGAGAACAGGATCGAGGTGGCCATCGACAGCGAGAATTGCTGGTAGATCACCCCCACCGAACCCGGCATGAACGCCATCGGCAGGAACACCGCGACCAGCACCAGGGTGATGCCGACAATCGCGCCGGTGATCTGGCCCATGGCCTTGCGCGTTGCCTCCTTGGGCGACAGGCCCTCGGTGGCCATGATGCGCTCGACGTTCTCGACCACCACAATCGCATCGTCCACCAGGATGCCGATGGCCAGTACCATGCCGAACATGGTCAGCACGTTGATCGAGAACCCCAGCAACAGCATGGTCGCAAAAGTGCCCATCAAGGCAATCGGCACCACCAGGGTCGGGATCAAGGTGTAGCGCACGTTCTGCAGGAACAGGAACATCACCGCAAACACCAGCGCCATGGCTTCCAGCAGGGTGTAGACCACCTTGGTGATCGAGACCTTGACGAACGGCGAGGTGTCGTACGGGATCTTGTATTCCACGTTGGCCGGGAAGTAACGCGACAGCTCATCCATCTTCGCCCGCACCAGGGTCGCGGTGTTCAGGGCGTTGGCGCCGGGTGACAGCTGCACGCTGACCGCAGTGGACGGCTTGCCGTTCAGGCGTGTGGAAAACTGGTATTCCTGGCTGCCGATTTCCACCCGCGCCACATCACCGATGCGCACGGTGGAGCCGTCCGGGTTGGCTTTAAGCACGATGTCGGCGAATTCCGCCGGCGTCGACAGCTGGCCCTTGACCAGGATCGCTGCGGTGATTTCCTGGGTCCTGGTCCCCGGCAAATCGCCCAGGCTGCCCGCCGAAACCTGCGCGTTCTGCGCGCTGATCGCGGCGTTGACGTCGGCCGGCGTGAGGTTGAAGCCGATCAGCTTCTGCGGGTCGATCCAGATCCGCATGGCGCGCTCGGCACCATACAGTTGGGCCTTGCCCACACCGTCCAGGCGCTTGAGTTCGTTCATCACGTTGCGCGCCAGGTAATCGCTGAGCGCCACGTCGTCGAGCTTGCCGTCGTTGGACGTCAGGGTCACCAGCAGCAGGAAGCCTGCGGAAACTTTCTCCACCTGCAAGCCTTGCTGGGTCACCGCCTGCGGCAGGCGCGATTCCACCGCCTTGAGACGGTTCTGCACGTCTACCTGGGCCATTTCCGGGTTGGTGCCCGGTTGGAAGGTCGCGGTGATCGTCGCCGAGCCGAGGCTGCTCTGGGATTCGAAGTACAGCAGGTGGTCGGCGCCGTTGAGCTCCTGCTCGATCAGGCTGACCACGCTTTCGTCCAGGGTCTGGGCCGAGGCGCCCGGGTACACCGCGTAGATTTCCACCTTCGGCGGTGCGACGTTGGGGTACTGCGCCACCGGCAACTGCGGGATGGCGATTGCGCCGGCCAGCAGGATGAACAGGGCGACCACCCAGGCGAAGATCGGGCGGTCAATAAAGAACTGCGGCATGGCGGGTTATTCCTTTACGAGACGGCCCGAGGCAGGGCTGTCATCCACTTCGACTTTTTCACCGGGGCGCGCATGTTGCAGCCCTTCGACGACGATGCGGTCGCCGGGCTTGAGGCCACTGCTGACGACCCAGCGGTCCTCGATCACGGCGCCCAACTCCACGGGTTGCTGGCTGACGGTCTGTTCGGTATCCAACAGCAGCACCATCGGTATGCCGGCGCTGTCTCGGGTAATGGCGCGTTGCGGCACGCTGATGCCTTGCTTGTCGACGGCCTGTTCCAGGCGCACCCGCACAAAGCTGCCGGGCAGCAGGTCGAGGTTCGGATTGGGGAACTCACTGCGCAGGGTGATCTGCCCGGTGCCCGGGTCGACGCTGATGTCGGTAAACAGCAATTTGCCCGGCAGCGGGTACGGGCTGCCGTCATCCTGGATCAGCGTGGCCTTGGCCTGGTCCTGGCCGACCTGCTTCAGACTGCCGGCGCGGAAGGCGCGGCGCAGGTCATTCAGCTCACGGGTGGACTGCGTCAGGTCGGCGTGGATCGGGTCCAGTTGTTGGATGATCGCCAGGGGCGTGGCTTCGTTCTGGCCGACCAGTGCGCCTTCGGTCACCAAGGCGCGGCCAATACGTCCGGAAATCGGCGCGGTCACGGTGGCATAGCCCAGGTTCAGTCGGGCGCGTTCGACGGCCGCCTTGTTAGCGGCGACTTCAGCATTGGTCTGGCGCAGGTTGGCGCGGGCATTGTCGTAGTCCTGGGCGCTGATGGCGTTGCCGTCGACCAACTGGCTGTAGCGCTGTTCCTGCAAGCGAGCCTGGAAGGCATTGGCCTCGGCTTTGCTCAGGTTGGCCTGGGCACTGTCCAGGTCGGCCTTGAACGGTGCCGGATCGATGCGAAACAGTACGTCGCCCTGTTTGACGTCATGACCTTCCTTGAACACCCGTTGCATCACCACGCCGGCCACTCGCGCACGCACTTCGGCAATCCGCGGGGCGGCGATGCGCCCGCTCAACTCGCTGGTAATGGAGAGGGGCTTGGCCTGCAGGGTTTCGATGCGGACTTTGGCCAGGGGCATTTCCGGCGCTTCGTCCGCCGAGTTGCCGCAAGCGCTGAGGGCCAGCGCCAGGGCCAGCAGGCAAAACGGCGCAAACAGATTCTTCGACATGCTCTTATCCCAATAATGACGGCTGCATCCTAAGGTCACCTGCGCCGTGGTGCTGTGAAGCTGTGTAGCGTGTCTGTGAAGAAATGTAAGGTGCGGCGCGCTCGGCGCCGCGGGCGTATATCCTTGCACAACCTTGCCGGCACGGGAGATCCGATGTGGGAGGGGGCTTGCTCCCACATGGGATTTTTGTTCGACCAATACTGTATTTTCTGGAAACACCTTTATGCCCAACATCCTTCTGGTGGAAGACGACGTCGCGCTCGCGGAACTGATTGCCAGCTACCTGGAACGCAACGGCTACCACGTCAGCGTGCTCAGCCGTGGCGACCATGTACGTGAACGTGCACGTCTCAACCCGCCGGACCTGGTGATTCTCGACCTGATGCTGCCCGGTCTCGACGGCCTGCAAGTGTGCCGTCTGCTGCGCGCCGACTCGGCGGGCCTGCCGATCCTGATGCTGACCGCCCGCGACGACAGCCACGACCAAGTGCTGGGCCTGGAAATGGGCGCCGACGACTACGTCACCAAACCCTGCGAGCCGCGTGTACTGCTTGCCCGTGTGCGCACCTTGCTGCGCCGCAGCAGCCTGTCCGAACCGCAGATGGCCAATGACCAGATCATCATGGGCAACCTGTGTATCGACCTGTCCGAACGCACGGTGACCTGGCGCGAGCAGCCGGTGGAGCTGTCCAGCGGTGAATACAACCTGCTGGTGGTACTGGCCCGGCATGCCGGCGAAGTGCTCAGCCGCGACCAGATCCTGCAACGCCTGCGCGGTATCGAATTCAATGGCACCGACCGCTCGGTGGACGTGGCCATCTCCAAACTGCGTCGCAAGTTCGACGACCATGCCGGTGAGGCGCGCAAGATCAAGACGGTGTGGGGCAAGGGTTACCTGTTCAGCCGTTCCGAGTGGGAATGCTGATTCATGTTCCGTGTGCTGATTCGTCTCTACCTGATCACCATCGTCACCTACAGCGCGGCGATCTTCCTGATTCCCAAGCTGGTCATCCAGTTGTTCGAACATCGCTACATGGACTACAACGTCGAACAGACCCGTGGCCAGCAGGCACTGATCGTCAAGCAATACCAGCGAGCGCCGGTGGAGCGCTGGTCGCAGGTCACCGAGCAGCTCGGCCGCGACTTTGCCCCGCTGAAGGTGCAATTGCTGTTGCGCCAGGACGCCAGCTACACGCCCGAGGAGGAGAAGCTGTTCGAGCAAGGCAAGCCGGTGATTCGCCTGGGGGAGTGGGGGTGGGCGGAGGAGGTCAGTTCACCGATCAACCAGCAGTTCGTGGTCAAGCTGACCGTTCCGCCCGACCCGATGGACATGAACCTGCTGTACTGGTCGATGAATGTGTTGATCGGCGCGGCGCTGCTGGCCTGCCTGCTGGTCTGGCTGCGCCCGCACTGGCGTGACCTGGAGCGCCTGAAAACCACGGCTGCGCACCTGGGCAGGGGGAACCTCAGTGAGCGAACGCACATCCCGCCCAGTTCCAACATCGGCAGCCTGGCGTCGGTGTTCGATACCATGGCCGATGACATCGAGCACTTGCTCAACCAGCAACGCGACCTGCTCAATGCGGTCTCCCACGAGCTGCGCACGCCGCTGACGCGCCTGGATTTCGGCTTGGCGCTGGCCTTGTCCGAAGACTTGCCCCAGGCCAGCCGCGAACGCTTGCAAAGCCTGGTGGCGCATATTCGCGAACTGGATGAGCTGGTGCTGGAATTGCTCTCCTACAGCCGCCTGCAAAACCCGGCGCACTTGCCGGAGCAGGTGGACGTGATGCTCGACGAGTTTATCGACAGCGTACTGGGCAGTGTCGATGACGAGATGGAAAACCCCGAGATCGTCATCGATGTGGCGCTTGACTGTGCTGTCGAGCGTTTCGCCCTTGACCCACGCCTCACCGCCCGCGCGTTGCAGAACCTGCTGCGCAACGCCACGCGTTATTGTGAAAAGCGCATTCAGGTGGGGGTGAAGGTGTGCCCCAAGGGCTGTGAGATCTGCGTGGACGATGACGGTATTGGCATCCCGCTGGACCAGCGCGAGCGCATTTTCGAACCCTTCTATCGCCTGGATCGCAGCCGCGACCGCGCCACCGGCGGCTTCGGCCTGGGGTTGGCCATCAGCCGGCGCGCCGTTGAAGCCCAGGGCGGAACATTGACCGCGTTGGCCTCACCCCTGGGCGGCGCACGGTTCAGGTTGTGGTTGCCGGCGGCAGGCGCATAATCAGGCTCCCCCGATTCGACTGAGGAGCGTTCGACAATGACCGATGTTCACGCGTCTGCCCAGCAGGGCTTCTCGACCCAGGCCGCCACCTACGCCCAGGGCAGGCCCGACTACCCACGGCAACTCATCGGTTGGCTCGGTGAGGCGCTGGGGGTTGAGCCGCAGTCGACGGTGATCGACCTGGGCGCCGGTACCGGCAAGTTCACCCGCTTGCTCAGCACCTTGACGCCTGCGCTGATCGCCGTCGAGCCGATTGCGGCGATGGCCGCGCAATTGACCAGGTCGCTACCCGATGTGCGCTTGGTGGAGGGCACCGCCGAATCGATCCCGCTAGGGGACGCCACCGCCGACGCAGTGGTCTGCGCCCAAGCGTTTCATTGGTTCGCCACGCAAGCGGCACTCGCGCAGATCCACCGTGTACTTAAACCCGGAGGGCGCCTGGGGTTGGTGTGGAATGTGCGTGATGAGTCGGTGGACTGGGTCGCCGCCATCACTGCAATCATCACACCTTATGAAGGTGACACGCCGCGCTTTCATACCGGGCGTTGGCGCGAAGCGTTCACCGGCAAGTATTTTTCCGCGCCTGAACTCACCTGTTTTCCCTACCAGCATGTGGGCAGCCCGCAGGAAGTGATCATGGACCGTTTCCTGTCGGTGAGCTTTATCGCCGCGCTGCCCGATGCCGAAAAGGCCAAGGTCAGGGCGCAGTTGCAGGCACTGATCGACACTCACCCCGCGTTGCAAGGGCGCGATAGCGTGGCGTTCCCGTACCAGACTCAAGCGTATGTGTGCCACCGACTAAGCTAAAAGGCATAAAGTCAGATCATATTGGTATAAGTCGTTATAAGAAAAATCGCTATCCTGCCGCCAGAAATTTATAAGGCCATGGGTAGCTGTAATGGATGTGGGTAATCTGGGGTTTGTCGTCGCTGGCCTGATCGTCGGTTTTATCGTGGGCATGACCGGTGTCGGCGGTGGTTCGTTGATGACGCCGATCCTGCTGTGGTTCGGTATCAACCCGGCGACGGCCGTGGGCACTGACCTGCTGTACGCCGCCATTACCAAATCCGGTGGGGTGCTGGTCCACAGCAAGAACCGCAATATCGACTGGAGCATCACTGGCTGGCTGACCCTGGGCAGCGTACCGGCGGTGTTGCTGACCCTGTGGTTCCTTGCCAGCCTGCACACCGATCCCAGTGCGATGAACGCGGTGATCAAACAGGCTCTCGGCGTGGTGCTGCTGCTGACGGCCCTGGCGATTCTGTTCAAGAAAAGCCTGTTGGCCTTCGCTCAACGTCATGCCGGCGATGATTACCACATGAGCCCGCGCAACCTGAACGGGCTCACGGTGGTGACCGGCGCCATCCTCGGCACCATGGTTGCCCTGACCTCCATCGGCGCCGGCGCCCTGGGCACCGTTGCGCTGTTTATCCTCTATCCCTTCCTGGCCACGCGCCGCCTGGTGGGCACCGAGATCGCCCACGCCGTGCCGCTGACCCTGGTGGCGGGCCTGGGCCACGCCAGCATGGGCAACATGGACTGGCACCTGCTGGGCTTCCTGCTGATGGGCTCGCTGCCGGGCATTTACCTGGGCAGCCACATGACCGGCAAAGTCCCGGACGGCGTGCTGCGCCCGTGCCTGGCGATCATGTTGATGAGCATCGGCTACAAGCTGGCTTTTTAAGATAAGTACCGGTCAATGTGGGAGGGGGCTTGCCCTAATGCCTGTCAGTTAAGCGATAAAGCGGACGATAAATAAATTGTGGGAGGGGGCTTGCTCCCGATAGCGGTGTGTCAGGTTCAGAAACCGTGACTGACACACCGCCATCGGGAG